>JBDHKT010000587.1:0-2918 GCA_039586255.1 Gemmatimonadota bacterium
CGAGCTTTGTCGAACGCCACATCGGCACCGGCAACAACCCGCGGCGAGAACCCGTGAGGAGGCCGGAAGACGATCCGTTCCCGGAGCCCCTCCTGGATCTCTCTGGCCTCAGCCACGGTTCGCGCCTGCTCCATTAGCGTGCCTGGCCACTTCTGCGGGCTATTAGTAAGAGCGCCCGGCCGGGACCGGGCGCTCGGTATCGCTTCTGGGCGACCCGGTCGGGATGATCAGGTCGGCGGCTCCATCTCGAAGTGCGTGTAGTTCTTCGCGATAAATTCGCTCCACTCCTCCGGAACCTCGTCATCCGGGAAGATGGCGTCCACCGGACATTCCGGCACGCATGCACCGCAATCGATGCATTCCTCCGGGTGGATGTAGTATTGGTCGGGCCCCTCATAGATGCAGTCGACGGGGCACACATCAACACACGCAGCGTCCTTAACATCGATACAGGGTTGTGCGATGATGTAGGTCACTTTCCTCGGTGCCTCCTCTGAACATTGCGCAGCAACGAGTCAGCCACAGGCTCCAAGCTCGGAGCTCGTGGTCGACCCGATTATAGGAACGGGCTAGGGGGAGAGCAAGACTCCGACGATTGACGTAACTACCGTCGCGACCCTAGCTTCGCCCGGCAGTAAGACTCGCCGGCCACCCCCAACCGCAGCAAGCACGGAAAGGACATGCAGGAGATGATGCAGAGGTCGAAAGCGACGCTCTACGCGACCGCCGCCCTCGCTCTGGGGCCAGCCGCCTCGCCTGGACAACAGCCCGAGCCGCAGTCTCCTCCACACCCGGCGTCCTTCGCGATCCTCGCTCACGATCACCTCACCGGCGAGTACGGTGTCGCCGCCGCTAGCAACGCGCCCCTCATCGGATTGAACCTCGATTTCCTCGATCCCGACGTAGGCGGCGCAGTCGTCCTGGGCGGGCCGTTCATCGAGATCAACGAGACGGTGCTGATCGCCCTCCATGAAGGCCTGGCGCCGGGCACGGCGATCGCGGTCGGTCTCGCCGCCGATCTGGAGGAAGGGCACGCCGCTCACAAGGCCGGCGAGCACTTCGTCATCGCCGGGCACCGGCTGGCGAATGCCGACGTGCTCCTCTCGCTCGAGGAGGCTTTCGAGGCAACCGACGGCCCCCTTACCGATCGCCTGCTTACCGCACTCGAGGCGGGTCGCGACGCCGGCGGTGAAGAGGACGGGTCACATTCGGCGGCGTTGATTGTGGTTGGGCCCGGCGCCCGTTACGCCACGCGAGGCCGCCTGGTCGACCTGCGGATCGACTTCGTTCCCGGAGACGCGGTGGCCGCGCTCGCCGAGCTCCGCGCCCAGGTCGACTCGGTGTACGGAATCGTCAGGCAGACGCCGCCTGCTCCACCGCGGCCTTGATCTCGTCGAACGGCGGCAGCAGGCTCGCATCTTCCGAGACCCAGCGGTAGCGGACGACGCCTTCCCGATCGATCACGAAGGCCGATCGCTTGGCTACGCCCCTGAGCCCGCCCAGCTCCTCGTACAGTGCTCCGTACGCCCTGGCCGTGTCCTTGTTGAAGTCGCTCAAGAGCGGATACGGTAGGTCCAGCTGCCTGCCCCAGACTTTCAGGGTGTGAACGCTGTCGACGCTGGCGGCGAACACTTCCGCACCCAGCTTCGTGTAGGTCTCGTATTCGTCGCGCATGATCGACAGCTCGTTCGTGCACACGGGCGTGAAGGCGAGCGGGACGAACAGAAGCACCGTCGTCCCCCTACCCCTCCGATCTTCCAGCGAGATCGATTCGCCGGTCGTCGCCTCCAGCTCGAAGCCGGGCGCCGCCTGGCCTACCTCAACCGACATGTGAACCTCCCTGGACGTTCTTGGGACAAACTCTGGTACACTCGTGGCTGAGCCCGGATAATGCAAGTCGTAGGGCCTCTAGTCGGGGGCGCGAAGTCTGCTAGCTTTTGGGGTCCCGACAGCACCTGGATCTGCGACCCGGTTGGCGGACGCGCCCTCAGTGGCCGGCCCGTCCCGGAAAAGGTGGTATGCGCGAACTAAAGGTCTTTCAGCAGGGGCTGCTCCCGTTGGAGTATGCGGCGCTGCGGCAGCAACGCGAGGAGATGCAGCCGCTGCTCCAGGAACGTACGCCGGTCAACGCAGGCCCCGAAGGCCGGAAGCCGTCCTGGCTCAAGGCACGGGCGCCGGGGACGGGCGAGTACGCCAACCTCAAGCGCCTGATGCGGGCTAAGACCCTGCACACGGTGTGCGAGGAGGCCCATTGCCCGAACATGGGTGAGTGTTGGGGCCAGGGGACAGCCACCTTCATGATCTTGGGCGACATCTGCACGCGGTCGTGCTCGTACTGCGCCGTTACGACCGGCATGCCCGACAGTCTCGATCAGAACGAGCCGCTGCGCGTCGCCGAGGCCGTCGCGGCGATGAATCTCAAACATGCGGTCATCACATCGGTCAACCGTGACGACCTGCCCGACGGCGGCGCGGCGATCTTCGCCGAGACGGTCCGTGCGATCCGCAGGCTCGCCCCCGGCTGTTCCGTCGAGGTCCTCACACCTGACTTCAAGGGCGACCCGACCGCCGTCGCCGCAGTGGTCGAGGCGCGACCGGAGATCTTCAGTCACAACCTGGAGACGGTCCGCCGACTTTACCGCTTCATCCGCCCGGGTGGCCGCTACGAGCGGGCCTTAGAGGCGCTGAGCCACTCGAAGACGATCGACCCGACGGTTCTCACCAAGTCGGGCGTAATCTGTGGGATGGGCGAAACGCGCGACGAGCTGGCCGAGGCGATGGCCGATCTTGCAGACATCGGAATCGAGATCCTGACACTCGGTCAGTACTTGCGCCCGTCGCCCCATCATCTGCCGATAGACCGATACTACACGCCCGACGAATTCGCCGAACTGAAACGGTTCGGCGAGGAGGAGATC
>JBDHKT010000053.1:0-7943 GCA_039586255.1 Gemmatimonadota bacterium
GGAAGTCAGCGACGAGACGTCCCAGGTCGTGCATCGTCTCCGGCTGCACGCGTCGCCCCTCGATCAGGCCGGAGAGTCGCTGTTCTTCCGGCAGCCGCCTCATCACTACGGCAACTTCCTCGATCAGAGCGGGTGCTGCGAAGCTCAAGCGGCCCTGCTCGCCGCGGTGCACGGCGGCGAGGTCGAGATAGATGTCGGGTGAGATCCGGCGATTGAGCTCGAGCTCGGCTATCGCCGCGTTGCGCCGCTTCTCGAGCGTCGAGAAGTCGAGGAACCCCATGTCGACCGGCTTCTTGACCTTATAGACGAAGTCGCCGGCGAAGAAGAGATGCGAGACGTGCGTCTGGCGATGCTCGACCGCCTCGACGTCGTGCTCGTAGTTACCGGGCTCGAGGAAGAAGTCGATGATCTCTTGCGGAGTCGCGCCCTGACTCACTGGGCCTCGTCCTCCCATTCGGTCTCGAAGCCCCGAAGTCGCCCGAGCGTGCGTTCGCGGATCTCGTCGGGCTCGGGCTGTGGCGCGGTCGGCCGGCCGCTCTGCATCGACTCGCTGAGCAGCGCCTCGACCTCGGAGCCGCAATCGGGGCAGCGGACCGGCCACTCGGCCGCCTGATGTAGGGATACGATGTCGTCCTCGATGCAGCCGACACAGCGGAGGACCTGTTTGGCGCCCGACCATTTGCCGCGTTTCGCGCTGGGCTCACCGTCGACTTCGACGATGTCCATGCTGAAATCGATGACGGGTGCGGCGCTGATCCAAGTCCCTACGCCGTAGCCGTTGACTACCGGGTTGAGCTTGCGGATGGCGTTCTCATCGATGCCACCGCTCACGAAGAGGTCGACGTCGGTGTAGCCGCGCAGGTCGAGCTCCCAGCGCACTTCTGCGAGTATATCGTGGAAATCGCCGCGCCGGCTGCCGGGAGTGTCGAGGCGGAGGGCGGCGATGCTGTCGCCGAGGGCTTCCATGACCTCGATGGCCGCGAACTTCTCGTCACTAAACGTGTCGATCAGCGCTATGCGTGGCACCTTCTCGTCGATGACCTCATCGAAGGCCTGTGTGGCAAGGATCGTGTCGCCCATCACGAGAACGAGGGCGTGTGGAATCGTTCCCACCGGATCGATCCCGAGAAGCTCGGCGCTGGCCACCGCCGCGACTCCGTCGCAACCCCCGATATAGGCGGCCCGTTCGATCATCGGCGCGAGCGTGGGATGCATGCGGCGCGCGCCGAAGCTGATGAGCTTGCGGTCGGGTCCGGCCGCCAGTCGGCAGCGGGCGGCTCGTGTGGCGATGCCGGAGGCCTGGCAGATGAGCCCGAGGACCGCGGTCTCGTAGATGCCGAACTCCCGATAGCTGCCCTCGATCTCGAGGACCGGTTCCAGGGGCCGGAAAACTTCGCCCTCCCGCATGGCGCGCACGTTCACCTTTATGCCCTCGAGCAGGTGTTCGACCTCGGTTATGCCGGCGAGCACCGCCCACTCCCAGCCGTCGGGCAGCGACTTAGCGGTGAACTCGGCGCGTACGTGCGCGTCGATCCCTTTGGCGTCGAGTATGGCGGCTGTGCGCTGGAAGTAGACGTCGGAAACCGCGCCGGCCTTTATCTGCTCGGGCGTGGCGATGTGGAAGCCCATACGAGTCAACTCTTCTTGGCGGTCTTCGCGAAGAACGAGCTGAACTGCTGGGTCAACTTGCGGCTACCGCAGTGCGGGCACTTCGGCCGCTTCGTCTCGTGCTCCTCGATGTGGAGACGCAGGCTGAAAGCCTTCCCGCACTCGTTGCACTGATACTCGTAGAGCGGCATGGACGGCCTCCTTCTCGTACCCGGAGACCGGGTTTGACAGTTGTTAAAGGACTCTCGCGGCTAAGGTAACACAGGCAGTTGGTGGCAACCAGAGACCCCGGGGTCGAAGGCGGAGGACCCACCGCTCGCGCCACTCTGGTCGCCGCAGGACCGCCTCGCTTCATGTCGCGCGCCTCGTTTGCTGGCACGGCGGCTGCGCCGCCGGCGCGCTCCGAATTACGCTCGGCGGCACCTGCGGCTCCCTTGTGGCGCACGGAAGTATGCGAGGTGTTCTTCCGCCAAACCACGCGAGATCTTGCGCCGCATGTAACCGGATGGCCGGCCCGCACCCGGCCTCGGGGACACTTGCTGGTTAGCCTCACCCTGGTCCGCGACAGACGGGTTGTCAGCAGGCCGTCAGGAGGTGTGGCGCGAAGCCAAGGGGAGGCGCTGGGGGGCCTACGAGCGTAACTCGTGAGCGGGCGAGATGGTGCTACGCCATCCACAGGTGTACGCGAGCGGTGAAGCTCGGGGACCCCCAAGCCTACCCGCGGGCACGGAGCCAACACCCCGGACGGCGGACCCCAACCACCTTACTGCTGAAAACGCACTCCAGTATTAGCTTTGTAGTCAAGAGGCATATACGATGGGAGGGGACGTGGCCGACGCCAGGTGGCGTACGATCGAGCACACCGCCGATCTTGGTCTGGAGGTCGAGGCGCCGACGCTGGAACTGCTGTTCGTTGCCGGCGCGCACGGGCTGGCGGGCGTGCTGCTCGGCGACGAGGTCGGGGCCGCCGGCGGCGCGACTGGCCGGGAGACGGAGTGGCGCGAGCTGGTCCTCGAGGCGCCGGACCGCGAGGCGCTGCTCGTCGACTGGCTGCGGGAACTGCTCTACATCCAGATCTCGGAGGGGCTGATCTTCAGGACGGCTGAGATCGGTGAATTGCGGGAGGACCGGCTCGTGGCGCGGGCCGGCTTCGCACCACCCGGGAAGCCGGTGGAGCGTGAGTTGAAGGGCGTGACGTATCACGACCTGGTGGTGAGCCGGCGCGGCGACGCCTGGTTCGCCCGGGTCGTGTTCGATCTATGAGGTGACGATGGCGGTCGAGGGCTACAAGCTCGAGCGGATCGACGACTATCGCTGGCGCGTGCCGAAGACGGGCCCGATGCTGACCGACGGGCTCGTGTTCGCCGACGACGAGCTGATTAGACACATCCGGGGCGACAAGAGCCTGCAACAGGTCGCGAACGTCGCCTGTCTGCCCGGCATCCAGGGCCCCTCCATCGCCATGCCCGACATTCACTGGGGCTACGGCTTCCCCATCGGTGGTGTCGCCGCCTTCGATCTGGATAAGGGCGTCATCTCGCCGGGCGGTGTGGGCTACGACATCAACTGTGGCGTGCGCCTACTCCGATCCGATATCACGGCCGACGAGCTGCGGCCGCGGCTCGCCAGGCTGATGGACCGCCTGTACCAGAGCGTGCCGTCCGGGGTGGGAGCGTCGCGCACCGACCTCAAGCTCAGCCGGGCGCAGGTGACCCGGGTGTTGCAGAAGGGTGCGGCCTGGGCAGTGGAGAGCGGCTACGGCTGGACACAGGACCTCGAGCGAATCGAGGCGGGCGGCGCGCTGGCCGGTGCCGACCCCGAGAACCTCTCGCAGCGCGCCCTCGAGCGCGGCCGCGCCCAGGTCGGCACGCTGGGCTCGGGCAACCACTTCATCGAGATCGGCTACGTCGGCGAAGTCTATGACGAGGCGGCGGCTGCGGCATTAGGCCTGTGGCAGGGAACGGTCACCGCCTTCATCCACTCGGGATCGCGTGGCCTGGGATACCAGGTGTGCGACGACTACCTGAAAACGATGTTGCGAGCCTCGGAGAAATACGGAATCGTGCTGCAGGACCGTCAGCTGTGCTCGGCGCCGTTGAAGTCTGATGAGGCGAAGCGATACATGGGAGCGATGCGCGGTGCCGCGAACTATGCGTTCTGTAATCGGCAGATGATGGGACACCGGGTGCGAGAGGTGTTCGAGGAGACGCTGGGCCAGAGCGCCGAGCGACTGGGACTGCGCCTCGTCTACGACGTCGCCCACAACATCGCCAAAGTCGAGACCCACACGGTGAACGGCCGCGAGAAGGAACTGTGTGTCCATCGCAAGGGTGCGACCCGCGCCTTTCCGCCGGGCCACCCCGAGGTGCCGGAAGTGTACCGTGAGGTCGGTCAGCCGATCTTTATCCCGGGCGACATGGGGCGCTACAGTTACGTACTGGTGGGTACCGAGGGTGCGTACAAGGAAACGTTCGGCTCGACCTGCCACGGTGCCGGCCGGCTGATGAGCAGGAAGCAGGCGAAACGGACGGCGAAGGGCCGGGCCATCGTGCGTGAGTTGGAGGACGTGGGAATCCTGATCCGGGCCGCCTCCCGCGCAACTGTGGACGAGGAGATCTCGGAAGCCTACAAAGACGTTAAGGATGTCGTGCAGGTGGTTCACCGGGCGGGCATCGGTAAGATGGTCGTACAGCTCAAACCGCTTGGGGTGCTGAAGGGGTAGCTGATGGCTGAAGTCAAGAGGGTACTGGCCGCGACCGACGGCAGCGAGCATGGGCTGAACGCGGTGGTGACCGGCGCGGCCTGGGCGCGCCGCGCGGGCGCGAGCTTCGAGGTCGCCACCATCGTCGAGGTCCTGCTCCTGCCGCCGGAGTACGCGCCGCCGGGCGTGGAGCCGGCGGAATACGAACTGGCATTCGTGCGGGATGCGCGCGAGAGGGCCGAGAGACAGGCCGAGGAAGCCGGAGTCGCCGGTGCTCCGATACACGTGCGCGCCGGCCTGGCGCCGCAGCTCGTCAATCGGATCGCCGATGAGACGGAGGCGGACCTCATCGTCATAGGCGCGAATCCCCAACCGGCCGGCGCCAGCCTCGTCGGTTCCACGGGTCGCCGCGCGCTCTATCTCGCCCAGCGGCCGGTGCTTCTGGCCAGCGAGGCGCGACGCGAGCCGCTCCGTCGGGTGCTCGCCGCGGTCGACTTGTCGGAGATGTCGGGCCCCGTGCTGGAAGCTGCGTGGGCTCTGGCCAAGGCCGACGGTGCGGAGCTCCGTGCCCTCTACGTTCTTGAGCCGCTTCCGTTGGTGCTGGCGAAGGTGGCGTCGATCGATGAGTCGGAACGGCTTCGTCACGGCCGCGAGCAGATGGAGAAAGTCCTGGAGGAGGCCGGTCTGCTCGGCGAGGAGTCGGTACACGCCCGGATGAGGGAAGGGCGCTCGGGGCACGAGATACTGGAAGAGGCGCAGGGTTGGGATGCCGATCTCGTCGCAGTCGGCACTCACGGGTTCGGCTTCTTCGATCGGCTGCTGCTGGGCAGCACGCCACTCTATATGCTGCGGCACGGGCAGCGGGCGACGCTCATCGTGCCGCGAGGTGAATCCGGCGATTAGCCCCCTGCGAGACGGGGGATAAAATGCATGAGCTGCAGCGCGTGCTCGCGGCAACGGACGCCAGCGAGCACGGTCTGAGTGCGGTGGTGACCGGGGCCGCCTGTGCTCGCCGTTCCGGTGCGAGCCTGGATGTGGTCAGCGTGCTCGAGACGCGGCTCCTTCCCTTCGGGATCAAGGCGAGCGACTATCACGAGAAGTTCGGCGAGGAGCTGCACCGCAAAGTCGTCGCCCAGGCCGAGGAGGCCGGCGCGGCCGATGCGACCGTCCACGTGCGTGGCGGTCTGGCGGCTCCGCTGATCACCAAGATGGCGGAGGAGTTCGGCGCCGATTTGGTGGTGGTCGGAGCGCACCCGCGGCCGGCGGTGGCTCGCTTCCTCGTGGGCTCGACGGCCGAGCGCGTTATCCGCCTCGCCGCCGTCCCGGTGCTCGGCGCAACGGAGAAACGGCGTGAACCGTTCGAGCGTATCCTGGTCGCCGTTGACCTGTCGCGCCAATCGCGGCGCGTCCTCGAGATCGCGGCGGCGTTCGCGCAGGCGGATCAGGCCGAGATCCGCGCGCTGTACGTACAGGATCGGCTGACGCCGATGCTGCTGGAAGCGGCGCTGTTCGATGAGCGCGAGCAACGTCAACACGCGCGGAGTCAGTTCGAGCTGATTTTCTCCGAGGTAACCCTACCGTCCGAGTTGATGGTGAGCCGCGAGATCCGCGAAGGACACGCGGGACACGAGATCCTGCACGAAGCGCAGGACTGGGACGCCGACCTGATCGTGTTGGGGACGCACGGCTTCGGCTTCTTCAACAGGCTCCTCTTGGGCAGCACTTCGACTCACGCGCTGCGGCACGGGGACTGCGCGACGTTGGTGGTGCCGCGGCCGGAGGATGCCGGCTGAGCTAGGTCGCGCCGGGTTCCTTGAGGAGTTGGTAGAGCCGGACGTGCTCGACATCGAGATCGTCCGTCCAGCGCCCGAGCACGAAGTCGGAGCCGATCTGGTAGATCCGCAGGTCGGTGGGGGTCTCCACCACCCCGAGCACAACGCCCTCAGGGTCAAATACCGTCCAGCGCAGCTGCTCCGCGCCGGGAAGCTGATACTCTTGAACCCAGAGGTAGCCCTCGGAGTCGACCAGGAGGTCTCGGTAGGCGGGCATGGTCTCGGGGAAGGGGACGTCGGCGAACAGGCTCTCCATAAAACGGCGCTCATCCTCGTCGTCGATCCCCTCGAGTTGGCCTTCGATGTAGCGCCGGATGTACGCCGGTGTGACCCGCGTGGGAGTGTGGGTCTTCTTGGTGAGCCGCACCAGATCGCCTGTCCTCGAGTAGTAGGCGATCTCGTAGGAGGCGCCGGTGCCAAAGAAGAATCCGCCGCGCCATGCGGCTGCGTGCGCGGACCGTCCGAATGGGAGTGGCATGAGATCGATATGCTCGCCCAGAGCGGCCACGTAGAACTCGGCTCCCGCGTGACGGCCGACCGTATCGGCAAGAACGCCTTCACCGTCGAAGACGAGATGGTAGATGGTATCGTGGTAGACCCCGGTCGTGAGCGGACCCGATGTGAAAAAACGTTGAGCGCCGATGAGCAGCGAGCCATCGCCGAGAAGGGCGGGATGGATGTGGTTCGGCGGAGCGTGACTCAACTCCCGTAATACGAACCCTCGAACGAACCCGCCGTCGGCATCGAAGACCGAGATCCGGCGATTCGGCCAATCGTACGCGAGGGTAGAATCGTCCTCCGATGTACCCACCCAGCTGAGACCTCCGAACTCACCGGGTCCGCCGCCTTTGCGTCCGGAAGTGGCAACGTATGTGCCCGACGGATCGTAGAACCGAAGCTCGTTGGTTCCCGAGTTCGCGACGACCAGGCGACCGTCGCTCAGTCTGACGGCCCGGACGACCCGAAAGAGCTGGTAGTCCGGATCGCCGTCCAGGACTCCGATGTCCACGGACGGTTCGTCAGAGAGGCGCCAGCCACGTCCGTCCGGCCACCTGTAGCCCGTGTTCTCGACGATCTGGACTCCCGCGCTGTCCCGGAGGGCGGGCCCCGGCGAACGTTCGGCCTCGTTACCGCAGGCTATGAGGAGTGCGGCCGATAAAGCGAAGAGTGGCAGGCGCCAGTAGTACGCGTGCATGACGTGCCTCTTTTCGGAGGTGGCTCGGCGGGGCTCGCCTGGGCGGCGCCGGTGCACGGGGTCGCTCGTTAGACGGACGAGATAGGCAGAGCGGTTGGGTCCCGGTTCAGCGCCCCTTGAGCTTGTAGAGCTGAACGCGCTCGATGTCGAGTTCGTCGGTCCGGCGGCCGAGCACGAAATCGGAGCCGATCTGGTAGACCTCGAGATTCGGCGGCGTTTCCACCATGCCGAGCATTACGCCTTCAGGGTCGAACACGGTCCAGCGCGGCTGTTCATCTGCCGGCCGCCGATACTCTTCGACCCAGAGACTACCTGCGTCGTCGACGATCAGTCGCTCGTAGGCAGGCATCGTCTCCGGGAACGGCATGTCGCCAAGCAGCCGCCCCAAGATTGTCCGCCCGATCTCGTCTTCCTGCTCATCGATCGCATCTTCCTTCCAGCGTTCGACGTCTTCGGCCGTGACGGCCAGGTTTGGCTGCGCCCGGCGGATCAGACGGGTCAGCGTACCGCTCGCATCGTAGCGGCCGATCTCGTAGGAATCGGAGCTTCCGAAGTAGAACTCGCTCGCATAAACGGCGGAATGGGGACGGCGGCCTAGCGCTCTTAC
>JBDHKT010000054.1:0-8839 GCA_039586255.1 Gemmatimonadota bacterium
AAATGGCACGTAGGGCTACGAGATACTCAGCGCATTTGATAGCTCTGCTCTTGTTCGCTGCGCCCTTTGAGGCGTCGGCTCAGAATCTCCCGGTCCTCGATCGCGAGCAGGCCCGGCTGATCTTGCAGGAGATCTCCGGCGACGCGTCTTACGAGCACATCCGATACCAGACCCAGTTTCACCGGCCGGGCGGCGGCTCGAACGGGCTGTGGAAAGTCGCCGAGTATTTCGAGGCGAAAGCTCGCGAGCTGGGGCTGGAGCGGGTCAGCCTGATCAAGCAGGCGTCCAGCGGCCGTCCCTGGAACGCCAGTTTCGGCGACCTGTGGATCGTCGAGCCGGAGCCGGAGCGGCTGGCCAGCACGCTCCAATCGGCGCTGCACCTGGGCGACTACAGCCGGCCCACCGATGTCACCGGCGAGCTCGTCGACATCGGCGCCGGCACCGAAGAGGATCTCCAGGGCCTGGACGTGTCGGGCAAGATCGTGCTGACCTATGGCTCGGCCTCCGGCGCGATGAGCCGAGCGGTACGCGACGGCGGCGCGCTGGGCGTGGTCTGGTACCCCAACCCGTTCGGTCAGGCCAGCGCGTACCCCGACCAGCTGCAGTGGGTCCGCGCCGGCGGCCGTGGATCGGGCGACTTCGAACCGACCTTCGTCTTCGGGCTGTCGCTGCGCCAGGGGTTGGCGTTGCGCGGTCGCCTGCAGCGCGCGGACGAACCGGTCATCGTTCACGCCGTGGTCGAGTCCGAGTTCACCTCGATGGCGGGCTCCGAGCCCTGGCAGGTGATGGTCGAGGCGTTCATTCCGGGTACGGAGCCGGGGCTCGGGCAGGACGTCGTGCTGACCGGCCACATGCAGGAGGAAGGGACGTCGGCCAACGACGATGCGAGCGGCTGCGCGAACGTGCTGGAGATCGCCCGTGCGTTCAAGAAGCTGATTGACGAGGGCCGGCTACCGCGGCCGCGCCGCAACCTGCGCTTCTGGTGGGTGACCGAGATCGGCAGCCAGCGCCAGTACTTCGCCGACAATCCCGAGGCGCACCACGAGATGTGGGTGAACATCAACCAGGACATGTCGGGCGCCAATCAGGCGCAGGACGTGATGCGCGTGCAGAACATCACGCGCCTGCCGGCAGCGCGCTTCCACTTCTTCAACGATGTGGTCGAGTCGGTGATCGACTACATGGTGGCGGCGAACAGCTCGGAGCTCGCCCAGCTGCAGGCGGGCACCGACCTCTACCCCGAACCGCACCTCTCGCACCTGGGCACGCAGCATCGCTACAACGCGAAAATGATCTTCTTCCACAACAACACCGATCACATGACGTTCACCGAGCAGCCGATCGGCGTGCCGGGCGTGACGTTCACCAACTGGCCGGACAACTACATCCACACTAGCGACGACCAGCTATGGAACATCGACCGTACACAGCTGGGTCGTAGCGCCGCAGCGGTGGCCCTCATGGCCTACGCGATGGCGAGCGCCGACGACGGCTCGCTGCCGGCCCTAACCGCCGAGACGGTCGGTCGCGGACAGGAGCGACTCGGTCGCAACCTGCGGCTCGGCCTGACCTGGATCGCGACCAGCGAGGACAAAGACGCGGCGTACTTCAACGCTGTCGATCAGGTTCACTACGCTGCCGCGCGTGAGCGGCTCGCCATCACCTCGCTGGGCGAGATCGATGACGGTGCCGGCGAAGTCGTTCCACCGCTGCTGGAAGAGCTGGGCCGGCGCGAGGCGCAGGCGATCCGCGAGCTCGAGCTGGCCTACCGTCAGGCGACGGGGCGCGACGCCATGCAGCAGCGGCCGCTCTCCAATACCGAGCAGCGTCTGAGCGACCTGCAGCCGGCGCTGATCGCCGGCCCGACCGAGTTTCTCACCGGGCGGCGGCGCGTCCGTGGCGTGCGCGGTCTGCACGGACTGATGTCGTTCGAGGTGATGAACGCGGTGAACGGTGAGCGGAGCGGCCTCGACATCTATCGTTACGTGGCGGCCGAAGCGCGTGAGGCAGGCGCCCACTACTACGGTACCGTGACGGCCGAGGCGGTCCTTGAGTACCTGGAGAACGCGGCAGCGGCGGAGCTGATCCGCCTGGAGTAGTAATCATGCCGAAGTCCGAGGGCGCGAAGGGGTCGCGTCGCAAGAAGAAGGAAGCGGCGCCGCCCAAGTCGCGGGGCCTGGCGGCGACGCGGCTGGCCTCGGCGTCGCCGCCCGCCAAGCTCGAGCGTCTCGCCGAGTCGATAGAAGAAGACGGCGGCTCGGTGCTCGGGACCTACAAGGACCCGCTGGGCGGGAGCTGGCAGGTGCTGGCCGGGCTACCCATCGATAAGGTCGAGCCGACGCCGTTCCAGCGCGACCTCTCCGAGGCGCATACCGAGAAGCTGGCGACGGCCATCGACAAGCTGGGCCGCTTCCTCGATCCGGTGATCGCGGTACGGACCGATGAGGGGAAGTACTGGACGCCGAACGGCGATCACCGTTTGGAGGCGGTTCGCCGACTGGGCGGCAGATCGATCGTCGCGCTGGTCGTGCCCGAGCCGGAGGTCGCCTACCGCATCTTGGTCCTCAACACGGAGAAGGCGCACAACCTGCGCGAGCGCGCCCTCGAAGTCGCGCGCCTCGCCCAGGGGTTGGCGGAATTTGACGACCGGCCGGAGAAGGAGTTCGCCACCGAGTTCGAGGAACCGGCACTGCTCACCCTCGGGTTATGCTACGAGGGGCGCGGACGCTTCGCGGGCGGCGCCTATCACCCGGTAGTCAAGCGGGTCGACAAGTTCTTGAGCGCCAAGCTGCCGAGGGCGCTGGAGACGCGTCGCGCCCGGGCGGCGCGCCTGCTCGAGCTCGATGATGAGGTGAACGCCAGGGTCCGGGAACTGAAGGAGATCGGTTTCGTGAGCCCGTACCTGAAGGCGTTCGTCGTCACCCGCATCAACCCGCTACGCTTTAAGCGGAAGGTGACGGCGAGCTTCGACGACACGATCGACAAGATGCTGGCGGCGGCCAGGAAATTCGACGCGGCAAAGGTACGGTCGGATCAGATTGCAGGGGCGTCGGGGCCGCCGGAAGGTCAGTAGTCGGTGGTCGGTAGTCGGTAACTGGGAATGCAGATATGCGTGAGGCGATTTCTGCAGAGACACGACGCAAACTGATCGAGGTCGCGCGCGGTGACGCGCCCGCCGACCTCGCTCTCAAGAACGCGCGCCTGGTAAACGTTCGGTCCGGCGAGGTCCACGATGCGCACATCGCGATCTACGACGGCCGGGTCGCCGGATTCGGCGAGTACGAGGCGAAGCAGACCATCGACCTGAACGGTGCACACGTCTGCCCCGGACTGATCGACGCGCACGTGCACATCGAGTCCAGCATGGTCTCGGTGCCCGAGTTCGCCCGCGCCGTCGTTCCGTGCGGCACGACGGCGGTCGTCACGGACCCGCACGAGATTGCCAACGTCCTCGGGGTACCGGGGATCCGCTATATGCTCGAGTCGGCCGAGGGCCTGCCGCTGCGCGTGTTCGCAATGGCGTCCTCCTGCGTTCCGGCCACACACATGGAGACGGCGGGCGCGAGGCTCGAGGCTTCCGACTTGGAGCCGCTGTTCGAGCATCCGCGTGTGATCGGGCTGGCCGAGGTGATGAACTTTCCCGGCGTGTTCCTGGGTGCCCCCGACGTGCTGGCCAAGATCGAGGCCGCCGGTGACCGGCCGGTAGACGGCCACGCGCCGGGTCTATCCGGACCGCCGCTCAACGCGTATACCGCCGCCGGGGTCGGGTCGGACCACGAGTGCACGCAGCTCGAGGAAGCGCGTGAGAAGCTGCGTCGCGGGATGCACATTTTCATCCGCGAGGGGACGGCGGCGCGGAACCTCGAGGCGCTGTTGCCGTTGGTCTCGCCGGAGAACGCGGTCAACTGCTCGTTGTGTACCGACGACCGGCATCCGGAAGACCTGCTGGACGAAGGCCACATCGATGCGCTGGTGCGCATGGCGATTTCCGAGGGGCTCGACCCGATCACCGCGATCCAGATGGCGACTATCAACACCGCCAACTACTTCGGGCTTCGGGGCCTGGGAATGCTGGCGCCCGGTTATCGGGCCGACATGATCGTCGTCGACGACCTGAAGGACTTTCGCGCGCGGATCGTCTTCGGCGAGGGGCGAATCGTCGCCGAGGACGGCGAATACAAGGGCGCACGCCCCACGCCGCCGGCGCCGCCGGGTGGCGGCGTGCAGGTGAACTGGGAGGCGGTTGATCTCGCCGTTCCGGTGACCGGTGAAGCGAAGGTCAGGGTCATCGATGCGATCCCCGGTCAGATCGTCACCGGTCAGAGCGTCGAGTCGCTGAAGGCCGAGAACGGGTGCGCGGTGGCAGATCCGGGACGCGACCTCCTCAAGATCGCCGTCATCGAGCGGCACCAGGCGACGGGTAACGTGGGGGTCGGCTTCGTGCGCGGCTTCGGCCTCGAGCGCGGCGCCATCGCCTCCAGCGTCGCACACGACAGCCACAACATCGTCGTAGTCGGTGCCGACGACTCGGACATGATGGCCGCCGCCCGTGCGGTCGCCGAGACCGGCGGCGGCCAGGCCGTCGTGGCAGACGGCCGGGTGCTGGAGTCGGTGCCGCTCCCCATCGCCGGCCTGATGTCCGACCTGCCCCTGGAGCATGTGCGGGACCGGGTCGAGGCCATGGGGAAGGCGGCCCGGGGGCTCGGTGGAAAGCTGCCCGATCCGCTCATGACCATGTCGTTCCTCGCCCTGGCCGTGATCCCCGAGCTGAAGATCACCGACCAGGGGCTTGTCGACGTCAACCAGTTCAAACTGGTCTCGCTCTTCGTAGAGTAGACCGGCCGGCGCCCCCGCACCCGCACATTTACAGGGGTGTGGACCTCTGTTATCTTGGGCCGCCGTGTTACAACCCAACCAGGAGAAAAGAAGCGATGATCAGCGATAAGATGGAAAAGGCCCTGAACGCCCAGATAAACGCCGAGCTCTACTCGGCCTATATCTACCTGTCCATGGCCGCATATTTCGAGTCCCGCGACCTGCCGGGCATGGCCACCTGGATGACGTCCCAGGCCCAGGAAGAGGTCGCCCACGCCATGAAGATCTACCAGCACATCGTCGAGCGGGGCGGCCGCATCAGCCTCGCAGCCATCGACGGCCCGCCCACCGAGTGGGGTTCGCCGGCCGCCGTCTTCGAGGCCGCCTACAAGCACGAACAGCTCGTCACCAAGCTGATCCACGACCTCGTCGCCCTCTCCATCGAGGAGAAGGACTACGCCAGTAAGAGCATGCTCGACTGGTTCGTCGACGAGCAGGTCGAGGAAGAGGCCTCGGCCAGCGCCATCGTTGCCAAGCTGCAGATGATCGGCGACCACGGGCCCGCCCTGCTCATGCTCGACCACGAGCTCGGCGCCCGCCAGGCCGGCGCAGAGGAATAAAGCGGCGCGAGACCTCCCCCAAGTAGGTCCGAGCCGCATGGGCCCGCGCTCCGGAAGATTGGAGTCGCGGGCCCGCTTTTGTGGTAGAGGCTACTACTGCAAAGCGCACGACTTTAAGGCATTTTGACGGACGATCACGCGTTTTGCCCGAATCGAGCGGGCGCGTTCCTACAAACATATGTCGTCGGCGCCCCGCCACCCGACCTGCTAACCTCCGTTCGATCAATAGGATACGCGGTAGGGGCCGCTGCCTCGCGGCCTGCCCCGGCGCTCTGGCACGTCTGCTGCCTGTATAATACCCCGCAAGCCTCGACGGCTGAGACACCCATCCCGCCCGGGTGCCTGAAAATCCCCCCGAGAACCCTGTTTCTGATTCTTGAACAGTACCCGTACAATTTCGTCGATAGAGTTCAAACTGGACCGCCCGACCGTCTGGCATTCCGCTTGTACCCACGTTTTCCTACCCGGCAGTTCCCATCGTCCCCACAGCGATTAGGATACCTTCCGCCTCGCGGTCGGGCGGCTCCAGCCGAGCCGCCCTTTTCTTTTGTGCGCCGGGCATGGCGCGCAGCGCCGGGAACGGCGCTGGGTAACCGGGGAGCGAAAGCGAACCGGGAAGTGACTGGGAGGTGAGAGTCCTCTGGGGGCCCAGGTGGCGGGAACCCCTAGCTGAACAGCAACTGCATCGTCGCGAGGTGGTGTGGGAAGGAAGCTGTAGGCAAAGCCCTGGCCCGAGGAACACGAACCGCATAGGAGGCGTCCGTCAGGTGGGCGAGGGGGCATGAAGACCTGAAGCCCGATGCCACCCGGACCGGGCGGGCGTAGATGCGGCGGGTAGATGGGGCGAAAGTCACGCGCCTTACCCCGGGAGATCTGTCCACCTGCCTGTGAGGGCTAGCGATCGTCGAGAGATGTCGCGAAGGGTGGGCAGAGGTCAGCAACGGCCATAGTAGCCGCGGCGCACGGCGGTGAAGGGCCACACACGAGGAGCCGAAGCGACGCGATGCGTTCGATGGACGAGGGACCCGCAGAAAGCTCTACCGACAGGTTGGGCCCGGCCCGGAGGGTAGGCGGCGGAACCGCCGAGAGTACGGATCGGGGGCGGGAAGCGGACACGGCACGCGGAGAGCACGTTGCGGACGGGGCTCCGAGGCTCATGGAGGAGGTGGTGCGTCGCGAGAACGTGGTGGCGGCGTACAAGCGTGTGGTGCGGAACGGTGGGGCGCCGGGCGTTGACGGAGTGACGGTCGACGACTTTAAGGCGTACTGCCGGGAGCGCTGGGCGCGAGTACGGGAGGAGCTGCTGAGTGGCGAGTACCGACCGCAGCCCGTGCGGAGGGTGGAGATCCCGAAGCCGGGCGGGAGAGGGAGGCGTGTGCTCGGCATCCCGACGGTGCTGGACCGGATGATCCAACAGGCCCTGCTTCAGGTGCTACAGCCGATCTTTGACCCGACGTTCTCGGAAGAAAGCTACGGCTTTCGGCCGGAGCGGAGCGCGCATCAGGCAGTACTGCGTGCCCGCGAGCATATCGCGGCGGGGCATCGATGGGTGGTGGACCTGGACCTCGAGAACTTCTTCGACCGCGTGAACCATGATGTACTGATGGCGCGCGTGGCTTGGAGGGTGAAGGACAAGCGAGTGCTTCAACTGATCGGCCGCTACCTACGGGCCGGGATGATGGAAGGCGGGCTGGTGTCGCCCCGGACGGAGGGCACGCCGCAGGGCGGGCCACTGTCACCGCTACTGAGCAACGTCCTGCTCGATGAGCTGGATAAGGAGCTGGAGCGGCGGGGTCACCGTTTTGTCCGTTACGCGGACGACTGCAACGTGTACGTGAAGTCGAAAGCAGCGGGCGAGCGGGTGATGGCATCGCTGGAGAAGTTTCTTGCGAAGCGGCTCCGGCTGAAGGTGAACCGGGAGAAGAGCAAAGTGACGCGGCCGTGGAAGTGCAAACTTCTGGGGTACAGCGTCACAGCGCACCGCGAGGTGAAGCTGAGGCTGGCTCCGGAATCGATTAGACGACTGAAGGAGAAGCTTCGGCCAATCTGGCGGCGGGGGCGAGGCCGTAACCTCGTCGACGTCATCGAGGAGCTCAGACCGGTGTTATTGGGCTGGGTCGCTTACTTCCGGCTGGTCGAAACGAAGGGGAGCTTCGAGGAACTGGACGCGTGGATCCGTCGGAAGCTGCGCTGCATTCTATGGCGACAGTGGAAGAAGCCGCGCACGCGTTTCAAGAAACTTCGTCGGTACGGACTGGATACGGATCGTGCCGCGACTTCGGCTTACAATGGTCGAGGCCCCTGGTGGAATGCCGGGTCGAGCCACATGCATCAGGCCGTCCCGATCGGCTTGCTGTCCCGCCTCGGGCTCGTGAGCCTTCTTCATGAACAGCGGAGACTCGCGTGTGCTTCGTGAACCGCCGTATTCGGACCCGAACGTACGGTGGTGTGGGAGGTAGGGGCCGGTAACGCCCCTACCTACCCGATCGGTAGGGGCCGGTAACGCCCCTACCTACCCGATCCCCTTGACCGTGTTGGGAATCGCCATTTAATTGCGGGCCGTTGAGCCCCCATCGTCTAGTGGCCTAGGATACCTGGTTCTCAGCCAGGAGACCGGGGTTCGATTCCCCGTGGGGGTATTTCGATGCCCGGACAGCGAAGCTGTCCGGGCTCGTTCTTTGTTGGGAATTCTCGAATCTTGAATCCGTGGAATCCGTGGAATCCGTGGAATCGGGGAGGTCGGGACTGTCGCCGTGAGCGGTTCCCCAACTCCCGGCTTTCTGGATTCCACGGATGCCTCGGATTCCTCATCCCAATTCCCCAATTCTCCAATTTCCCGATTCCTTGATTCACGAATTCCCGAATTCCCATTGCTCCCTTTCCCAATCGCGGCTAGCCTTTTCGCACCAACCTCAGCTCGGTGATTGCCATGCGCAGATCTCTCCTGATTACGACGCTCGCTCTCCTACTCGCCGCGTGCGGCGGCGATGCCGGGGATGCGGCCTTCGCCAGTCGTTGGCGGACCAGCCCGGACCGCGACTGGGCCGGCCCCGAGTTCTGGGCCAACCGGCTGCAGGACTGGCGGGTGAGGGAGGGCCGCCTGGAGTGCGTGGGCGGGGGCCCGCTGCGGACGGTCCACCTGCTCACGCGTCGTCTGGGCCCCGGGGGTGGTGACTTCGAGGCGCAGGTGCGGCTGGGCTCGCTGGGGACCGCGGCCGCCGAATCTGCCGCGGGCGGTGCAGGGTTCCTGATCGGAGCCGGCCGGGGGCTCGACTACCGGGCGGCGGCGCTGATCCACCACAGCAGCGGCGCGCTGGCCGGCATCTACGCCGGGATAGATGCGGGCGGCAGGCTCTTCTTCCGTGACCTCGAGAGCGACGCCGGCCACCTCGCCCAGGGCGAGG
>JBDHKT010000588.1:0-2523 GCA_039586255.1 Gemmatimonadota bacterium
GTAACTGTCTCTTCGATCAGGACGGCGAGCGCCGGCCCGCTGCCGGGATCGGTCCGTTTCCTGACCGATTCCCGTCCCGCCGGCCGCAGCGGCTCCCGCGTCCCTTCGCCCCCCAGCTCGCCGAGGGAGAACGTCCCCAGGTTAATCATGCATTCTCGCCTCCCGCAACTATATTGTCATTATGACAATGATACTGTCAATAGGCGCGGATGAGCCATTCGAAGATCCAGGGAACTCGGGTTCGGTCGGACTCCCAGGCGCTAGGAGCCGAGTGCCAGATCCACACCCGCCTCGGCGTGGATCCGCGCGGTGTCGAATACCGGGAGCGGCGAATCCTCGGGCTTGATCAGGAGGCCGATCTCGGTACAGCCGAGGATGACCCCGTCGGCGCCCTGCCGCGCCAGCGACTCGATGATCCGCACGTACTCGCGGCGCGATTCATCCAGGATCTGGCCTTGGCACAACTCGCTGTAGATCACGCGGTCGACGATCTCCCTGTCACGCTGATCAGGGACGATCACCTGCAACCCGTGCTCGTCGGCGAGGCGGCCCTTGTAGAAGTCACCCTCCATGGTGAAGCGGGTGCCGAGGAGACCCACGCTGCTAGTGTTGGTCGCCTTGATCCGCGCGGCCGTGGCATCGGCGATGTGGACGAGCGGAATGCGGACCGCCGCCTGGATGGCGGGCGCCACCCTGTGCATGGTGTTGGTGCAGAGGAGTATGAAGTCGGCACCGCCCCCAGTCGCCGCTGTCCTGCAGCTTCTCGATCTCCTCGAACTCGACGCTGTACATGAGGATTTTGGCGGAGTGCTGACGTCCGAGTCGGCGGCGCACTTGCTGGTTGATGATCCTGTAATACTCGATGGTGGACTCCCAGCTCATGCCGCCGAGCAGGCCGATCACCTTCATACGAAACGCTCCCGTCCTCGAGTATGGGGCCATCGATGAATTTGCCGTGCGCCCTGCGACGGGGAAAGCTCGGACAGAAAGGGCCCCACCGCTTGAAGCGGCGGGGCCCGATCCAGGAGAGAGGGGCGTCCTAGCGAGTGCGTCCCGTAAGTGGCCCGACGGTCAGGTCGGTGACGTGAACGTTGAGGCTATGGTTGACACGTAGGCCAACCACTCCGTCGACGTCCATCTCCGAGCGCGGCAGCCAAGCCACCTGCTCGTCGTTGACCAAGAAGCGCACCTGCTCCGAGCCGCACTCGATCGCCAGGACGTTCTTCGCCGTCCCGTCGCCGCCGTCGTGCTTGACGATGGCGGCGTGCTCCGTCCACGGGATGATCTCGTGGGTCTCGCTGCCGGCCCGGTGCTTCACCAGGAATCGGCCGTCCTTACGAATCAGGAAGTAGAGGTACGACTGGTTGGCCGCGTGCAGGCTCGCGCCACCGATGAAGATACCGAACCCCTCGCGCCGGTCTCCGGGGAAGAGGAAGATCTCCGACTGCACGCGGTACTCGCCCTGCGCCGTCTGAGCGGGATCGTAGAGGATCGCCGCCGGGCCCGTGGTGATGTGCCAGCCGGGCGGCATCGTCACGAAGTAGATGGCCGTGTCGGGCGCCGGTCGGTCGAAGCGCACCTTCCAGTCGCTCGGCCGCTCGAGGTCCTGCGCCGCCAGCGATGACGCGAAGCAGACGAGCGCCAGGGTCAGGTAGGCTAATCGCATAAGCCCGACAAGCTACACGGGAAAGCCGGTCCTGCCAACCTCCCTGGCCTCTTCGCTAGCCCTGTGCGATGATCTCCAGAGCCTTCTCCAAAAACTCGTCTCGGCCCTCGATCACACCTTGGATCGTACGCTCCGCCGGCACCGTCGGTTGGATGCCAATGCGATGGTGCTGGGAACCGTCGTGCTTCACGACCTTCATGCCCGTCCAGGTCACGCGGAAGCCGCCGGGTAACATCAGGGGATTCACGTTGCCGTTTGTGCCTGCGGTGGGCTGACCGACGATCTCCGCAAGCCTATACCCTTCGATGAAGCTCATGAACGACTCGGCGTAGCTTATCGCCCTGCCGTCTGTGATGAACACGACTTTCCCGGCTATGTGCGGCTCGAGGGCGGGCATCTGCCACCCAAACTCCGCGAACTCGACGATGTTCTCTTGGTCCGGATAGATGATGTGGGGCACGCGCATCCAGGCGATCGAGGTGTCCGGCGACTGCAACAGGTTGCTGATGACTCCGTGATTCCCGTTCGGGTAGCCACGCAAGTCGAACACGACGCCCCTGGCGGCCGCCAGCTCGGCGATCCGCCCGCCGATCGCCGAGCTCTCGGCCCTCGAGAGGTCTACGTAGTAGACGCCGTCTTCGAGAAGTACGATGGATTCTCTATCGAACTCGTACGTTGGTCCGGCGAACTGCTGCCTCTCGACCTGGGCCTCGAACCGCTCATCTCCCCGCTGAACCACCAGCCGTGCCACGGTTCCGACCTCGCCGGCGCCGAACGATCTCAAGGCCCTAAACCTCTTCCACTGTGGCGAGCCCGAGATGTACCGTTCCGCGTCGAGTAGTGCTCGCTCCGCTTCG
>JBDHKT010000589.1:0-2107 GCA_039586255.1 Gemmatimonadota bacterium
CCATGGTCCTCGCCGGAACCGCAATCAACCCGGGCGTCCGCGTCGGCCGCGGTGTCATCATCAACACCGGCGCCGTGGTGGATCACGATTGCACGATCGCTGACTTCGCGCACGTCGCTCCGGGAGCGCGCCTGGCAGGAAACGTAAGCGTCGGCGAGCGGTCGCTGGTCGGCATCGGTGCCACCGTCGTGCCCGGAGTCAAGATCGCGGCGGACGCGCTGGTGGGGGCGGGCGCTGTGGTCGTAGCCGACGTCGCCGAAGACTCCACCGTGGCCGGCGTCCCGGCGAAGCCGGTGGGCCGGGGCGGTGCTGCTGAGACCGGAGGACGAGCTTGACCGAGCGGATCCCGCTTTCGCGGCCCGACATCGGAGACGTCTGGCACGGAGCGCCGGTACCAGGCACGCCGTGGCAACGTCCAGCGGAACGGCAGCGCTGCACCTCGCGGTACTGGCACTGGGGCTCGCTCCCGGTGACCAGGTTGTCACGACACCGTTCAGCTTCGTCGCATCGGCCAACTGCCTGCTGTTCGAGGGCGTCAGACCGGTCTTCGTGGACGTTGAGCAGGACACGCTCAACATCGATCCCGAGCTGGTGCGGCAAGCCATAGGCGAGCGTACGCGTGCGATTCTGGGCGTCGACGTCTTCGGCCACCCCGCCGACTGGGACGCGCTCCGTGCCATCGCCGACCAGTTCGGCCTGCTGCTCATCGAAGACTCGGCGGAGGCGCTGGGCAGTAGCTATCGGGGTCGGCGGGCCGGCAGTCTGGGGGACGCAGGTATTTTCGGCTTCTATCCCAATAAGCAGATCACCACGGGAGAGGGCGGTGCGCTGGTCACCGATGACGCTGCAGTCGCCCGGCTGTGCGGCAGCCTGCGCAATCATGGTCGGGAGCCGGACGGTGACGAGTGGATCGAGCATAAGCGGTTGGGCTACAACTACCGGCTCTCCGAGCTCGCCTGTGCCCTGGGCCTGGTGCAGCTCGAGCGGCTCGATGCGATGGCGGAACGCCGTGCTCGCGTGGCCGGTTGGTATGACGACCGACTGGCGGGCTTTGACGCGTTGCACAGGCCGACCTTGCGCGATGATGTCGATCTCAGCTGGTTCGCCTATGTAGTGCGGCTCGGCGACCGCTATACACGAGACGACCGGGATCGTGTGATTGTCCAGCTTCGCGCGCGTGGGATCGGCTGCCGCAACTACTTTCCGCCGATCCATCTGCAGCCGATCTACCGTGAGCGTTACGGTTACGGGCCCGGTGATTTTCCCGTGACCGAAGCGGCCGCCGAGCGAACGATCGCGCTGCCGTTCTTCAGCGGCATGAGCGAGGCGGAAGTCGACGAGGTGGTGGAGCAGTTGCGCGGTACGCTCTGAGGTGAGGATGAACCGGAAAAAGTACCTGGGACCGCTGCTGGCCGACTCGTTTTTTGCGCTCGTGTGCTACGCTGCGGCGTACGCGATCCGTGTTCCCGACCTGCTCGACGTCTACCTGCCCACGATCGCCAGGACGGCTCTCCCGGTCATGGTCGTGTGCGGCATCAGCTTCTACGCCACCGGGCTGTACCGCTCGCTGCCGAAGTACGCGAGCCTGGACACCCTGCTTGCCGTCGCTCGGGCTGCGACCGTCGGCGTCGCGCTCGCCGCTCTGATGGTCTTCCTCTTTTGGCGTGGTGCGAGCGTGCCCCGCAGTGTCTTCATCATCCAGTGGATGCTGATGATCCTCGTCCTCGGCGGCGTGCGGCTGTGGCCGCGGCTCCGTAGCTATCCGCTAATCCCGCTGCGTGCCGCCCGGGCCGACCGGACTCCGGTCCTCATCTACGGGGCGGGTGACGCCGGCGCTCTGATTGTCAGAGACATGCTGAACGGAGAGACCAGGTCCTACTGGCCGATCGGCTTCGTCGATGACGATCCCGCGAAGCAGGGGCGTACGGTGCACGGTCGGCCGGTGCTGGGTACGGGGGCCGATCTGAAACGGGTGGTGGAGAACGGTTACGTGCGGGAGATCCTCTTGGCGATCCCCTCCGCCAGCGGTGCCGAGCTTCGCCTCATCGTGGAGCGCTGCGGCGAGCAGGTGCCCGGTGTCACGGTAAAGACGCTACCGAGCCTGTCC
>JBDHKT010000055.1:0-7818 GCA_039586255.1 Gemmatimonadota bacterium
TCTGATCCCGGAAGAGGAGATGGTGGTCACCGTCTCCCATGAGGGGTACATCAAGCGCATGCCGGTGGACACGTACCGGCGGCAGCGGCGCGGCGGCCGCGGGGTGGCGGGCATGGCGACGAAAGAGGAGGATTGGGTCGAGCGCCTGTTCGTCGCCTCGACCCACGATTACATCCTCTTCTTCACCGCCCGGGGCCGGGTCCACTGGCTCAAGGTCCACCGGGTCCCGCAGACGGGCCGCACGGCACGCGGGCGCCCCATCGTCAACCTGATCCGTGTGAACAGTGACGATAAGATCACGGCGATGGTCCCGGTGCGCGAGTTCAGAGAGGACAGGTACCTGCTGTTCGCCACCCGCAAGGGGATGGTGAAGAAGACGTCGCTGGCCGCCTACGCGAACGTGCGGTCGAGCGGGATAAACGCGATCAGCGTGGTCGAAGGCGACGAGCTGATGGACGTGCGGCTGACCCAATCGGACGATGAGGTCGTGCTGGCGACGCGAAACGGGAAGGCGATCCGCTTCAAGGAGAGCCAGGTTCGCGAGATGGGCCGAGTCGCGCGCGGCGTGAAGGGCATCGTCCTCGGTCGCGGCGACCAGGTCGTCGGCCTGGTCGTGGTCAGTGGGGAAGCGGCGCTGCTGGTGGTGACGGAGAAGGGGATGGGCAAGCGCACCCAGATCGCCCAGTACCGGTTACAGCGGCGCGGCGGCAAAGGCGTGATCAACATCCGCCTCTCCCCGAAGACGGGTAAGGTCGTCTCGATCAAGGAGGTCAGGGACGGTGACGAGCTGGTGCTCGTGACCCGCAACGGGATCGTTAACCGGCAGCGTGTCAAGGAGATACGCGAGACGGGCCGCAACGCCCAGGGGGTCCGGCTGGTCAACCTGGACGCCGGTGATCGCCTGGTGGACGTCACCCGGGTGGTCTCGGAGAAGCTGGAAGCGGAGCTGGCCGCGGCCGAGTAGACTGAGGGAAACTTGCCCGGATCCGGCGGGATTCTCAGCGCGGCCGTTGACTAATCGGCTCGTCGGGCCGACATTGGAGAACCTCCACTCCCCCCCGCCGGACGTATACCCTATTGCACACGAGTGTGCCCCGGAGCCTGTAGAGATGCCGCAGCTCGTCAGTCTCGAAGAGATCCGTGCTGCCGCCGAGCGGATCCTCGATGTGGCACGGCGAACGCCGCTCCTGCCGGAGCGGCGGAGCTCTCCGGTCGGCGAGGGGCGGCTACGGCTCAAGTGTGAGAACCTACAGCGCGGAGGCGCCTTCAAGCTGCGTGGCGCCTACAACTTTATCGCCCAACTGTCCCAGGAGGCGCGCTCACGCGGCGTGATCACCTACTCGTCGGGCAACCACGGCCGGGCCGTGGCGCTGGCCGCCGGGGAGCTGGGTCTGCCGGCGGTGGTCGTGGTGCCGGTCGATGCGCCGCGGGTGAAGGTCGACGGTATCCGCCGGCTCGGCGCCGAGATCGTGGAAGAGGGGACGACGTCGGTGGAGCGCCAGCGGCGGGCCGAGAAGATCGCCGCCGAGCGTGACCTGGCGATCGTGCCGCCGTTCGATCACCGCCAGATCATCGCCGGCCAGGCGACGGTCGGGCTCGAGATCGTGGAGGAATGGCCGGCGGTGGAGCGGGTCCTCGTCCCCGTAGGCGGCGGCGGCCTGCTCGCCGGAGTCGCAGCAGCGGTGCGGGCGCTGGCACCGGACGTGGAGGTGTTTGGAGTGGAGCCGCGGGGTGCCGCCTCGATGCACGCGTCGTTGGTCGCGGGCAAAGCGGTGGAACTCGAGTCGGCAACCAGCGTGGCGGACGGCCTCAAGCCGGTGCGGCCCGGCGACCTCACGTTCGAGCACGCCCGCGCGCTGGTCGAGGAGGTGCTGCTCGTTGACGACGATGACATCCTGCGGGGCCTCGCCTGGTGCGCGGACGAGTTCCGCCTGCTGGTCGAGCCGAGCGGCGCGGCGACGGTGGCGGCCCTGCTGGCCGGGAAGCTCCCGGGCCCGGCGAAGGCGACCGTGGCGGTCATCTCGGGTGGGAACGTGGACCCGGTGAGTTGGGGTAAGTGGGTTAACGAGTACCGAGGCGAAACGGCCGGAGCGGCATGAGCGATAGGGGCTACATACTGGTTGGTCATGACGGCGCGCAGTCGCTGGCGGGGCTTGACGACGCCCTCGCCCAGGACGGCTATAAGGTCCGCAGCGTCGGCGACGGCACCACGCTCCTCAGCTACATCGCCAGCCAGAATCCCGACCTCGTGGTGATCGACGAGTCGATCCGCGAGATGGCGCCGATGGAGATCGTCCGCCACGTGCGTCATCGCGTCGGGTCCCGTGACGTCCCGCTGCTGCTCACATCGTCGCAGGCGCAGGGCGAAGAAGCCGCCATCGCCATCCGGGCGGGCGCCAGCGACTACATCCGGAAGCCGTTCGAGATCGGCGAGATGCTGGCCCGGATCGCCGCCCACGTTACGCGCGGGCGCCTGATCCGCGAGGCACGGCGCGAGGCGGACACCAGCGGAATCGTCCTCGAGATCGTCCGCGATGTGACGGCGAGCCTGTCGTCCGAGGAGATCTTTGACATGCTGGTCCGCCGTGTCTCGCGGCTGTTCCAGATCCGGCGTTGCTCGATGATCATGATCCAGGAGGGCGGCGAACAGGGTACGGTCGTCGCGGCGCACGACGACCCGAGCATCAGCGCCCTGTCCATCGATCTCACCCGCTATCCCGAGATCCGGCAGGCCGTCGAGACTGGAGCGCCCGTGCTGGTGAAGAACCTGCGGGGATCGGCGTTGTTCGAGCAGATCCGTCCGCTCTGGGAGACCGAGAACATCGAGGTCGACGTCCAGTCGATCGTCGCCATACCCTTCAGTTTCGACAAAGGCCAGCACGGTGTCTTCTTTCTGCGCTCGAGTCCCGAGGAGCCGGCGCTGGACGAGGAGTCGGTTCGCCTCACGTCGGCGATCGCGCAGGGCGCCGTACGGGCGCTCAACCGCGCGGCCATGTTCGAGAGCGTCCTCTCGCACCAGGAGCAGCTCGAGATCCTGGCGAAGACCGACGAGCTTACCGGCTGTCTCTCGCGTCGCTATCTCATGGAGCGGCTCGAAAACGAATTGGAGCGCGCCGCGCGCTACGAACGCCTGCTCGGCGTCGTCATGTTCGACATCGACGACTTCAAGCGCCTCAACGACACGCACGGCCACACGACCGGCGACGCGGCGCTCCGCTCGATCGGCGAGGTTCTGCGACGCTCGCTACGTACGGCCGACTTCGTGGGCCGCTACGGCGGCGACGAGTTCCTGCTGGTCCTGCCGGAGACGAGTGCCCAGGGGACTCACCAGCTGGCCGAGCGAATCCGTAACGGAGTCAGTCGCCGCGAATTCGAGCTGCGCGGCGGCACGCTGCGGCTTTCGATTAGCGGCGGCGTCGCCGGCTTCCCGGACAAGGACGTGATGGCGCTGGAGGATCTGATCGATCGGGCAGACGTGGCGCTGTACAAGGCGAAAGCGGCCGGGCGCAACAGGGTCTTCATCTACAGCCCGGACATGATGGCCAGGGGACCCGAACAGGTGGAAAAGAAGGAAAGCAGCAATCAGTAGTCGGTCGCGAGAACCGACGCACCGACGACGGACAACCGACACGATGTCTCCCCCGCTCCTTCCCAACCCGACCCTCACGGCCGTTCCCGGCATAACAGTCGGCCACGCCCAGGATGATTACGCGAAGACGGGCTGCACCGTCGTGCTCGGCCCGTTCCGGGCGGCGGTCGACGTCCGCGGACTGGCGGCCGGTACCCGTCAGTTCGGCGCGTTGTCACCGAATCATCTGGCGCCGCAGGTGGATGGGCTGCTGCTGACTGGCGGCTCGGCTTTCGGGCTCGCCGCCGCCGACGGGGTGATGAGCTGGCTGGAGGAGCATGGCCGGGGGTTGGAGACGGATGTGGCTCGTGTCCCGATAGTGCCGAGCGCGGTGATCTTCGATCTCGGGGTGGGCCGGGTCGACCGGCGCCCGGGTCCGGAGATGGGGCGCGCGGCGTGTGAGGCGGCGGCCGCGGAATCGGTGGCGGAAGGCCGCGTGGGAGTCGGGTGCGGGGCCACGGTGGGGAAGCTCTTCGGACGGTCGGGGGCCATGCCCGGCGGCCTGGGGAGCTGGGCCGTCGGGCTTGGCGACCACAAGGTGGCGGCGCTGGTCGTGGTCAACGCCTACGGCGACGTTCTGGACGGCCGCGGGGAGATAATCGCCGGCGCCCGTGACGAGGCTGGGGCGTTCGTGGATACCGCGACCTACCTGCGAGAGCACGGGATTCCACCCCGAACCGCTCCTCAGCCGGGGACGAACACGACCCTGGCGATAGTGGCGACGGACTACCCGCTAAGCCGCACCGATCTGGCAGCGCTGGCCGGGCAGGCGATGAACGCAATCGTCCGCCGCATCGCACCGGCGAATACCCAGTTCGACGGTGACCTGGTCTTCGCTTGCTCCACGGCGCCGGAGCCGCTGGAGGTGCCTGCGGCGGAGCTTCTGCGGGTCGGTACCTGCGCCGAGTGGGCGCTGGCCCGGGCGATCGAGCGGTCGGTGGCGCCCTCCTGACTGGCGGTCCTCCTCGGTCGGGACCAGATTTATAGGTTTAGTGTACTCCAGGCTAAGCCGGTAAGGAGGAAGTTGTTGGAAAAGGCCGCGACCCCGACCCGGGTCCGGGTATTCTTCGATATCGACGGCACTCTCCTGTACACGGACGGTGCGGGGCGTGTGGCGATACGCGCCGCCCTCGAGGACGTCTTCGGGACGAGCGGTCCCATCGACAGCTACATCTTCCACGGGAAGACCGACCCGCGGATCGTCGTCGAGCTGATGACAGCTGCCGGTCTCGAGGCGAGTGAGGTCCGCAGGCGCATGCCTGAGGTCTGGCCGGTCTATCTCCGGCTCCTCGAGCGCGAGCTCGAGGTGCGGCAGCGCGAAGACCGCATCACTCTGCTGCCGGGCATTACCGAGCTGCTCGCGGCGCTCGCTGGGCGCCCCGACGTGGAGGTAGGACTGCTCACGGGGAATATCGAGGAGGGTGCCCGGTTGAAACTGGCGGCCGCCGGACTGGGGTCGAGCTTCGGCGTCGGCGGCTTCGGGTCCGACTCGGAGGACCGGGCGGAGGTGGCACGTGCGGCGCTCAGCCGGAGCCGGGATTCGGGCGGTGAAGAGCCGGCGACGGTCGTGCTCGGGGACACGCCCGAGGACGTCGCCTGCGCTCGGGCGGTGGACGCCTACGCGGTCGCGGTGGCCACCGGCAGGCACAAAGTCGAGGAGTTGTTAGAGAGCGGGGCAGACGCCGTGTTCGAAGACTTCAGTGACACGGGTGCGGTTCTGAGTTGCATTCTGTCGCTCGCCGGGCTGGAGGGCGCGTCCGTCGGTGCGGCCGGGAATGGTGGGGATCGATGAGCTTCGAGGGCAACTTCGACGTAGTGATCGAGGGCGTGGGGGCGGAGCGAGGCGCCAGGGTGCTGGCGGCCCCGGAGGGGCTCTACGTCAACCAGCACCAAGTCCCCTACTCGACGCTGCTGGGTGTCGCGCTGAGGGGCTCCATACTGCTGGTCGTGGGCACGCAGGTGGCCATGGCGCTGCGTGGGGACCATGACGGCCTCGCCACGCTGGCTGCGGAGCTGCGGACCCGTGCCGATCTCGAGCACCTGGCGCAGGCCGACCGCGACGCACTGGAGGGTGAGCGCGTCGTCTTCGCGACGCCGGTGGCTCTCTCCGGCCTCGTCGAGATGGAACGCTTCAAGGGAATGGCGCTGCAGGTCGTCACCGATCAGGCGCTCCACGTCTTCGAGCGCGGCGGCCGCCACTTCCGCTTGCCCTGGGATCGCATCACCAAGGTCGACATGACCCAGGCGAAGTTCGGGCGCCTGCTCAGGATCGGCAGCGGCCCGACCCAGCTCGAGATCCTCTACCTGACCGACGCTCAGATTCAGACGATTCGCGGCCTCGCCTCCCGCCATTCGAGCGCGCTTTTGGGGGTCGCCGGTGAGGTGCAGGCCGCCGAGCCGCCGGGCGCCGATCTGCCAACGGTGCCGCAGGCACGGGCCGACGAGAACCTGATGCGTCGCTTCACGGTCCCGGAGTTCGAGGCCTCGCTGGGCGCCGTCGGCGCCGGTTCCGACCGGCCGCTGGGCGCTACCATCGACCGCCTCCAGATGTCGTCGCTGTTGCCGGTCGGGTTCCTGGAGGAACACCTGCGCGAGCTCCGCAACATCTACGATGGCGCTTTACTCAAGGCCAAGCGCGAGGCCGCCGCCTCGCAAGAGTTGTTCGCCGCCGCGGAGGCGCTTAGCGGCCGGCGCCTCTGGGACGCGTTGCTGGACAACGTGGGCGTGGCGACCGACGCGACGGCCCGTGCCTTCGAACGCCAGACGCGCCGCGTCGCAGCCAATCGCCGGATCCCGTGGCGAAAGGCACGCAGCAAGTTCATGCCGTCACCAAAGGAAATCTCGGGAGTGAGACAACGGCTGACCCGCGGCGTTTCCTCGCTCGAGGGTCCGCTGAAGAACGTCAGCCAGGCGGCGGAAGGTTTGAGGCCGGCGGCCCAGGCGGGTCCGGCGGAACTCAAGGAGGCGTACGACCGTTGGCAGGCCAGCCTGAAGGAACTCGATCAGGCGTACGCCACGAGCTGGACGGGCCTGAGTCGTGAGGTGGTCGGCGTTTGGCAGGATGCGTTCCTGCCGCGGCTGACTCGCTTGGGCGGCGAGCGTCGGCGCATGTTCCCGCGGCCCATCAAGTACGCGCTCTACTTCCTGCTGCTGTTGGTGATTGCGGCGGTAGCGTACCTGTACTTCACCGGTCAGCTGAGTCAGATTATCCAATTCGAGCCGGCGCAGTAGCCGGCATGCTAGAAGAGCTAAGAGGAGGCTAGTCGGGATGGCGAACTCGCAGTCTAAGTTTTATGGATTTCTTGCGCTGATACTCGTCGCGGGAGCAGCGTTGATCGGATACGTCGTGGTCAGCAATCGCGGGGAAGCGAACACCGGTGAGGTTGACGCCGTAGCTCTCCAGAACCTCATCAGCAGCGGGTCGGGCGAGCAGTTGGCCGTCGTCCGCGGCTCGGACGACGCGCCGGTAACCATCGAGGAGTACGCCGACTACCTGTGCGGGTACTGCGGCATGGTGGCGACCCTGAGCGTGCCGCAGGTCCTCCGGAACTACGTCGACACCGGCAAGGCTCGCTTCGTCTACTACGACTACGTTCTTAATCCCGGAACGGCGGCCCCGATAGCGGCGCAGGCAGCCCGCTGTGCCGGCGACCAGAACGCCTTCTGGGCGATGCACAAGGTGCTGATGGGCCGGCAGAATGAGTGGGGCAGGTCCCGCAACCCCAAGAGGATGATCCGCGAGTACGCCGACGGTCTGGGCCTGGACGGCGCGGCGGTCGAGGCCTGCGTCGAGAACGGCACGTACCGTGACGTGGTGATGGCCAGCACCCAGCACGCGCAGCAGCGCGGCCTGAGCAGAACACCCGTGTTCTTCTTCAACGGCCGTCCCATCGAGGGTGCGATGGGCTACGATCAGATCGCTCGGGTCATCGAGGAAGAGCTGGCCCGAAGCCAGGGCCAGTGAACCGACGCCGGGCGATCGCGGTCCTGGCGCTGCTCGGCGCACTCGACGCCACGTATCTTTTGCTCGGCAAGCTGGGCATCACGAGCGGCTTCGTCTGCACCGTCACGCAGGGCTGCGAGGTCGTCAACACTTCGCCGTACTCGGAGTTCCTGGGGATACCGGTGGCAGGGATCGGGCTGCTCGGCTACCTGGCAATACTCGTCGTGGCGCTGGCGGCGATACAGCC
>JBDHKT010000056.1:0-12228 GCA_039586255.1 Gemmatimonadota bacterium
AGCGGCGCCCCGACTCGGAGAAGCCGCAGCGACCGTGAGCGCGACGAGCGCGGCACAGATCGTCGCCGCGATCACGAACCGGGAGGTCAGCGAGCCGCGAGCGCGGCCCGCGTCCAGCACGGCGCGCAGCCGTGCGCTCAACTGTGAGGCGCGCGCCATCGCCACGCTCGCCAGGAACGGCCGTGCCCTCAGAGTCAACGCCATATCGAGCAGATGCCCGGCGTAGTCCGAGGCGCGGGAACCGGCCCGCAGCACCTCGTCGTCGCAGGCCAGCTCGCGCTCGATACGCAGCCGCCGCGCCGCCATCCAGACGAGCGGATTGAACCAGTAGATCGCGCAGGCAAGCCGGGCGAGCAGCTGCGTCAGGTAATCGTAGCGTTTGACATGGGCCAGCTCGTGTAGCAGGACCGTGTGCAGCAGGACGTCGGGCCAGTCCTCGGCGTCGGCTGGAAGCAGAACGCACGGCCGCTCCAGGCCCCAGGTCATCGGCATGCAGCTCCCCTGACACTGAAGCACGGCGACGTGACGGGTGATGCCAAGCTGCGCCGCGATCTGCGCCGCGACGTTCCACAGCCTCCCGCTCTTCACCGGGCGCGCGTGGCCGGCAAGGTACCAGGTCCGCGCGACACCGAGCGCTATACCGGCGCCGACGACGAGCGCGCCGGCCAACCAGACGAAGAACAGCACCGCGCCCCACGGCACTCCCGCGCCGGTCGGCTCTTCCGCCAGCAAGCGCTCGGGAAGCACAGGCGCGTCGGTCGCCCGGGCACGACCCTCGGCAACGGGCGCGCGTTCCACATCGGGCCGGCGAGCCGGCTGCGATCCGGGAACGTTGCGATCGATGCGTCGCGACTCCGCGGTCGGGACCGCCCCGCTCTCAACCACTTGCGTCGCGGCCGGAGCAAAGCGCGGAAGTACCGGCACTCTCCATTGCGGGACTAGCGGCCCGAGGACCGGCAACAGCAGCACCGCACCCAGTGCAAGACTCCACACGAGATGCCGGAACGATGCCGGCGCTCGCCGCATCGCAAGAACCAGCACCGCCGCCAGAGCCAGTACGACCGTCCCCTTCACGGCAGCACCAACCAGAACCTGCATGACGATATCACCGCTCATCATGACTACCGTCCTTCTTCCCTGGCCTGCTCGATCAGCTCCGCGATTCGCTCCAGCTCCTCCTCGGATAGATCGGCAGCCGACATGTCCAGAAACGCCGCAACCGCTCTCTCGGTCGAGCCGTCGAAAAACGTCCGCACCAGCCGCTGCATCGCCGACTCCAGCGCCTCGGCTCGCGACACCGTCGGCTTGTACAGGTAACGCGGGCCGTCCTCCTCGTGCTCCGCGTGCCCCTTCTCTTCCAGGACTCGCAGAAGCGCCCGCACCGCCGAGTAGCTCGGCGGGTCCGGCAACTCGTCCAATACCTCGGCCACCGAAGCACGGCCCCGACGGTAGAGGATGTCCATGATCTGGCGCTCGCGACGGCTGAGATCGACGTGGGCTCGTTTCTCCATCCCGGCTCCCCCGTCTCCGAATAGTCGGACGCCCGACGGCGTCCGAAGGTTGTGGTTGCTAGAAAAACAGCATGATGCTAAAAATGCAGCATCCGGCCCGCGGTGTCAAGTTCGGGCTAGCGGCGCCGCTCGAGAGCCTCCGCCTCGTCGTAGCGGCCGACGAAGCGCAACGTCCTGGCCAGGTTCTGGGCGACGACTGTCACTTCGGGGTGCTCGGGGTGGAGAGAGGACTGACAGATGGATAGCGCGCGCTCGTAGAGCGGTAGCGCATCGGCGTGCCTGCCCTGCATGAGCAGCGCGGTCGCCAGGTTGTTGAGGGTGAGGGCAACCTGTGGGTGGTCGGGTCCCAAAGCGGACTCGGAGACGGTGAGCGCGCGGCGGTAGAGCGGCTCGGCCTCCAGGTACCTGCCCATCCGCTGCAACAACTCTGCCTGGTTTCCTAGAGTGAGGGCGATCTGAGGGTGCTGCGGGCCCATGCGATCCTCGAGGATTACGAGCGCCTGCCAGTAGAGCGGCTCGGCCTCCGCGTTCCTGCCCTGTACATGTAGAGCGGTCGCCAGGTTGTTGAGGGCCATGGCAAGGTACATCGGGCCGGGTGCCGCTCGTGAGATGGACAAGGCGATCCGGTAGAGCCGTTCCGCTTCCCGATAGTCGCTCTGTTGCATGAGCAACTCGGCCCGGCTGCTCAATATGAGAGCGACCTGCGGGTGCTGTACCCCGAGCCCAGCCTCGGCGATAGCGAGCGCGCGCCGATTGAGCGGGCCGGCTTCCGCATACCTGCCCTGCTGCGCCCGCACGACCGCCAGGTTGTTGAGGGCGATGGCGAGCTGCGGGTGCTCGGTGCCGAGGGAATTCGCGCGGATCGTTGCGGCCGCGGTGTGAAGCGAATCCGCCTCCGCCAACGACATGCGCATCTGGAGCAGCAGCGCCAGCGCGGTCATCGCGGTGGCGACCTGTGGGTGCTCCGGCCCCAGGGCGCCCACCCAAATCTCCAGCGCTCGCCGAGTCAGTTGCTCTGCCTCGGCGTAGCCGCCCCGGGCAGACAGAACCGATCCGAGAGCGAGGAGTACCACGGGGTCATCGGGGCGCAGAGAGCGCGCCGTCATGAGAGCGAACTGTGCGGCGTGGTAGTGGCCACCCGCGAAGTCCGTGCTCGCCAGGGCGACGAGTTTCTCGGCCCGGTACGCCTCCGAGTCCGCCAGCGATCTCCTTATCAGGACGCTCGCCTCGGGGAGCCGCCCGGCGTAGAGGGCCGCGAGTCCCCTCGTGTACGGTGTCGCTGCCCGCTCGCTCCACCGGGCTATGGCCGACTCGAGCTCTCCCCGTTCGCGGCCCAGCTGCACCGCCAGCTCGGCGAGGAAAGCGTCGGGCTGCGCGACCGTCCCCAGTTGGGAATCGAGGCGCGAGACCGCGGACTCCACGATCCGGCGAACGCTCTCGTCGCTCTCCCAGCTCCCAGCGCCATCGCCGATCGGCTGCTGCGCGTCGGCGATGCACGGCACGGCGACAAACGCGATCAGCGGCAACCAGAGCGCGCCGCAGCGCCGGGATGCTAAAAGATGCCAGTTTGGGCTGGGTATGTGAGGTACTGCCACGGCTGAGGCCCCTGGACTAGCAGACTCTTCTTCACGGCCTCCTCAGCCACACTCCCGGTGCACGCATCGTACTCCCGCAGCGGCTGTTACGCAACAGAAATCCAGACTCACTATGGGCTGGCGGTTCTTTGATGCAGACGCCGCTTGCCCTTCCGACCATCGCGTCTGCAGGAAGAGGAATTCGTCCGTCGCCGCTGTGGGACTGCCGCCCGTGTACCTCCTCACCACACCACGCGCACCGGGGCACTCCGGCCGGTCATCGTGCCGTCGCCCAGCTGGCCGCGATCGTTTCGTCCCCAGCAGTAGACGCCCCCGCTGGTTGTGACACCGCAGGCGTGTGCTTCGCCGGCGCTCACAGCGACGTAGCCCAGTCCGCCGGAGACGAGCCTCGGGGAACGCCAGTCGCGCGACGTACCGCCGCCGATGCCTAGCTGGCCGTCGCTGTTGTTGCCCCAACAGTAGGCGTTCCTGTAGGTGACCCCACACGAGTGATGGCCCCCGGCGCTCGCGGCGCTGAACCCGAAGTCGCGGCCGACCGGCACAGGGACATGCCACTCAATCGTCGTGCTATCGCCTAGTTGGCCAAAAATGTTCCGTCCCCAACAGTAAGCCCTCCCGCCCAGCTGGCCGAAGAAGTTATCACCCCAGCAGTGGGCGTTCTCGCCGGTCGTGAGGCCACAGACGTGCGCTTCCCCGGCGCTCACCGCGACGAAGCTCAGCCCGCCGGAGACGGGCACTGGGGTCGTGTGGTCGGCCCCGCTGCCGTCGCCCAGCTGGCCTGATATGTTCCGGCCCCAGCAGTAGGCGCTCCCTTCGGTCGTGACGCCGCAGGTGTAATGGAACCCGGTACTCACCGCGACGAAGCCAAGCTCGCCGGAGACGGCCACCGGAACGTGCCGGTCGGTTATCGTGCCGTCGCCCAGCTGGCCGTCACGGTTCCACCCCCAGCAGTAGGCGCTCCCACCGGTCGTGACGCCGCAGGTGTGATGGCTCCCGGCACTCACCACGGCGAAGTCCAGGCCGCCTGAGACCGGCACAGGGGTAGGCCGGTCGGTCGTCGTGCCGTCGCCGAGCTGGCCCGATTCGTTGTCTCCCCAGCAATAGGCATCCCCACCGATCGCGACACCGCACGTGTGTGTCCACCCGGTGCTGGCCGAAGGGAACACTTCGACCGCGAGCAACGCCTGGCCGCGCTCCCCGCGCGCCTCCGCCGTTATATCCGCTTGCCCGGGCCCCACGGCGGTCGCCAAGCCCGCCGAATCCACCGTTGCTACACTCTCGTCCGAGGAAGACCACTGGAAACTCGCGACCGATATGGTGTCGCCGCTCGCCGTCACGAGCACAGCGCTGAAGCGAACCGTATCGCCCAACGCCGTGAACGTGTAGGCCGAAGGAGCCACCTCCACCAGCGCACTTGGAGCCGGCTCCGTGGGGCCTTCGTCACCGCCGCACCCACACAGGTGCAGCGCCACGAGGACGACCATCGCGACTCGCAGCCGCACGATTGCAGACAAGCTTGGCAGGTAGCTGGATGTGTTAGGTACTGCCACGGCTGAGGCACCCATACTAGCGGGTCACTACTTCACGACCATCCTCAGTCCACTTCCCGGTTCTGCACCATACGCGCGCAGCTAGAAGCGCGCAACAGAATGTCGCTGCCAGGGGAGAGGCTGGCCTGAACGCCTGTGCCGTTGGCCCGGACGGCCGGACGATCGCCGACGGTGAGACAACAGGTCGGGTGCACATCCTGCGCCAGGAAGGTGTCGAGCCGTCATCGTGAGCCGCGCGAGCGGTGTGAACTCACCCTCAACCGTAAACGAACACGGCCCGAAGAATCGGGCCGTGAATGTCTACGATAGGCCGGGAGGGACTCGCCGTGGGACCGCTCCGCAGGAGCGGTTCCACACTGAACATCGCGCGCTGCGCGATGTGAAGGTACCCTCAACCGATCGATGTCAGTGGAGGGCACCTTTAGTCTGGGGCTTAGTAGGCCGGGAGGGACTCGAACCCTCAACCTACGGATTAAGAGTCCGTTGCTCTGCCAAATTGAGCTACCGGCCTAAACCGTAAGGCAGGGCAAAACTACTCGTCCGGCGACGAGCGTCAATCCCTGAGCAGCTGCAGGACGTGGGCGGGCGGCCGCGGGAAGAGGTTCGGGTTGAGCGCCCAGGCCAGGCCCTCGAGTCCGTCGACGAGGCGCGGGCCGGCGCGGGTGAAGCATCGCCCATCGCCGATGAATACGAGGCCGCGGCGCGCGGCCTTGAGGTCCCGCCAACCCGGGCGGTCGGTGATCAGGCGGAGTTCTTCACGGGCCCGTTCGATGCCCATGTCCTCGCAGGCTAAGACGATGACGTCCGGGTTCTTCTTCCTGAGGCTCTGCCAGTCGATCGCGATCGGAGCCAGGCCAGCGGTGTTCAGCACGTCGCGGCCGCCGGCGCTCTCGATGAGCTGCGGTACCCAGTGTCCGCCGGCGATAGGCGGATCCATCCACTGGAGGAAAGCGACTGTCTGGCGCCGGGCGCCGCGCAGGTTGCTCTCGACGGTCTCGATCCGGCGCTCCATCGCGAAGACCAGCTCGCGCGCCTCCTCCAGGTGACGCAGCGCGAACCCGAGGCGCGAGTGGTCGTCGAACACATCATCGAGATGCCGGGGATTGAGAATCAGCAGTATGGGCCGGGGGTTGAGACCTTCGGCGACGGCTCGTACGCCCGGGAGCGAGACGAGCGAGATATCGGCCGGCCCCTGCGTGATCATCACCTTCGCCTTCATCCCCCAGAGTGCCGTCTCGTCGAGCTGATAGACGCTGCCGTACTTCCTGTTCGCCTCGGTCTTCTGGTAGTGGATCTCGCGGCTCGACATCTCGCTCGGGTCGAAGCGCAGTCTGGTTACGGCGGTGCGCTCCCTCGCCTCCGCCGGGTAGTCGCAGGCGTGGGAAACGCCGACGACATCGTCGCCCGCGCCGATAGCAAACGCTATCTCGGTGGCCGTGGGGAAGAGGCTTACGATTCGTCTCAAGTGGGACCTAGACATCGGGGAGCGAGCGCCGATCGCGGCCGCCGGTCTCCAGTTCCCGGCGAAAGCGCTCGGCCTCGATCAACCGGTTCACCTGGCGGTCGAGATCGTGCACGACATCCTCGAGCTGGGCCATGCGCCCCTCGATGTCCTCCTTCTCTGCCTTGATGCCCTTGAGCTTGGCGTACTCGCGGATCAGGGGCCGCACCACCACGTGCGTGGCGAGCGCCAGGCTGGGGACGCCGAGAACGAAGATGATAGCAAGGATTTCCTCCACTCACTCCTCCGCCGACAAGGGTGCCCGGAACCGAAAAATAGGCCGGACGTGTCCCGGTCGGTAGCCCCGAGCGGCCCCGCCGGGGAGCGGACTCAAACGCAACCTTTCGCCGGTTCGTAATGTCCAATCAGGTGATAGCCTCAATCCCATTCACAGCACGGAAGAGGGGAAAGAGCAATGCTTTCGAGGTCTTACCTGCTGCCGCTGGTCCTCGTAGGCCTGGCCTGTGCGTCCTCCGGCGCCGCCGCCCCGGCTCCCCAGGAGGGCCGGGTCGTCCAGGACGACGACTGGTGCCGCGAGAGCGGCCACGACCGTGACCGGGACCACTACTGCGAGGTCCGCGAGTACACGCTGAGCAGCGACCGCGATGTGATCGTCGTTGACGCCAGCCCGAACGGCGGGATCAAGGTCGAGGGCTGGGACCGGAACGAGATCCTGGTGCGCGCCAAGGTGCAGGCCCAGAGCCGCGACGAAGGCGGCGCCCGGGAGATCGCCGGCGAGGTCGACGTCACGATGGGACGAACCATCGAGTCGGACGGCCCCCGCACCGGACGCGGCGAAAGCTGGTCCGTGAGCTACCGGGTCTACGTCCCCTTCGACTCGAACCTGAACCTGGAGAGCGTGAACGGCGGCATCACCATCGACGATGTTTCGGGCGAGATGCGCTTCCGAACCACGAACGGCGGGGTCCACCTGGCCGGCCTGAAGGGCGACGTGGACGGCCGCACGACGAACGGCGGCCTGAACATCGAGCTGTCGGGCGACGAGTGGGAAGGCGCGGGCCTGGACGTCCAGACCACCAACGGCGGGGTCAAGCTCTACGTGCCGGACGACTACAACTGCCGACTCGAGACGGGCACCGTGAACGGCTCGTTCCGCATCGACTTCCCGATCATGGTGCAGGGCCGCATCGATCGCCGAATCGAGGCGACGCTCGGGGACGGCGGTAGGACGATCCGCGTCGTCACGACGAACGGAAGCGTCCAAATCGGTAAGCGGTAACCGGTTGTCGGTAGCCGGTAGTTGTGAACTGTGCAGTTCCGAACTACCGGCTACCGGCTACTGGTAACCGGCCACCGTACTACCGGCTACTGGCCACCGTTCAAAGGTCATCATCATCCCGCAGCAGCGCGGCCGCGTTCCCGGCGATCTCGGCCGGCGCGAGCGCCGACTTGTATACCGCGTAGTAGAAGACGGTCCCCTTCATCGCCTTCGAGCTTCTTCGCCGCGTGCGATTCATCATCTGCAGCTCGGGGTCCCGCACATCGAAGTCGAGTCCTTCGCCGAGAGCCGGCCAGCGTCCATTCGACAGCCTGCCCGGCCCCTGGTCGACGCCGTCCACATAGAGGCGGACGCGACGTTCGGGGACGGGGTCCTCGGAATCGTAGACGACATGGAAGACCCGTCGAACGTCGTCGTCGAGATCGAGGGGCCAGCGGACATCGATGCTCGACTGGGTGCGGGTACGGAACTGCATCGACGGGTGGCCGTTGGAGCCGGTTTGGAACATGGCGACGCGCCGGGCTCGCCTGTCGCCCGTTTGGAAGCCTGCGATACGCTGCACGTAGGGCGGATCTACCCAGGAGGCGACGACCACGAACGTCGCCTTCGTCGCATCGTGGAGCGCCGCCTGGTACTTCGAGCCGGCGACGGAACCGGCCACGAGGCCGCGGCGCCGAAAGCGCATCGAGCGGAGCCCGCGATGGCCATCCTCAACGGTCCATTCCAGGGCCGGGCCGTAACTGATCGTCAGGTCGACGGGGTCGGGGAGGTCGTCTAGAACCGCGGCGGGCGTCCGGCCGCTCTCCGCCTCGCGGAACCAGTAGCGGCCGAGCAGATGCTGCAGGATGGCGGGCTCTGCCGTGAGCCCGGAGATTCGCTCGACCGCCGGGCCGAACGGCCCGATCCGGGTGAGCTGGCCGGTGGTGGGATCGATGATCGCCAGCTGGTTCTCCCAGCCGGTCGACCCGTAGAGCGTGCCGTCGGGAGCGAACGCTATGTCCGAGATCGCCACCTCAATTTCCGGGTTACCGGCGGCGTCGGTCAGGCCCACGGTCGACGTGATGTCGCCCGTCATCGGGTCGATCGTGTTTATCTGGCCGCTCACGAGGCTGCCACCGCGAGAGATCCACACGGTGCCGCCGGCGTCGACGGCCATCCCCGCGATGTGGGCCCGGCGCCCCTTCCAGTCACCGCGCCCGAACGGCGTCGGGTGATACTCGAGGACCGTGGCGGTCTTCCTGTCGACCGTCATGATCTTGCCCTGGGGTTCCCCGCCGAACCAGCCGCCGACGTACAGCGTCCCGTCGGATGCAAAGGCGAGGGCGTCGGCGCCGCCGGGACAGTCGGGCCCCGGCGTGAAATCGAGACCCTGACCCTGCAAAACACCGACCTCACTACCGGCGCCCGTCGCCGGATCGATGGTGATGAGGATGGCGCCGTGACAGGCGCTGCCCCTGATGCCGTAGAGCCGCCCGCTGAACGGGTCGAAGTCGAGGGCGCTGATCCGCTCGCTGCCCACCGTCAGTCCGCTGGGTCCGACCAGGGTCGCCGTACCGTCGACGTGGTCGATGCGAAACAGGCTGGCCGGATTGACCGTCCAGAACGAGGACGAACCGTAGAGGATGGTCCGCGCCTCGCTCGAGGAACCGGGCGGCGGCCCCGGGTCGGGATCGAGCACCCCGGTCTCCACGACTACGCGCCGCACCACGCGGCTGCTCCAGCGAACCGTGCCGCGGTCTTCCAGCTGCAACGGTTCGTCGGGCGGACAGTCGGAGCGATTGTAGAATGTGCCGTCGAGGAAGACCGCGCCGTAGACGTCGCTCTCGTCCTGGATCTCGATGCACCCCCTGCCGAGGATGATCCCGGCCAATACCAGCCCGTCGCCCTCGAGCTCGAGCTCGCCGCCGACGCCGGCGGCGTCGAAGTCCATGATGAAGAGGCCCTGGATGTAACCGTCACCTTCGATCTCGAGCTCGCCGCGCACCAGCACTATGGGGAAGTGATCGTAGCAGGGGTCGCTGGGATCGTTCGAGCCGAAGTTGAGCGGGTGGCTCGTGTCGCAGGTGCCGTCCGCTTTCTTGTGCGGGCCGTAGCGGTTTCGCCGGTTCGCCCGGCCCGGCCTCAGCGTCAGGTCGTCCCCGAACTCACCGATCGTCTGCGTCGCCTGCGCCGTCACGTCGTCCCAGGTGAGCGGACCGAACTGCTGGAAGGTCAGATCGTCGATCGTCCCGTCCTCAACGACCGGCGGGTGACCCAAGACTACGGCGTCGTCCTCGACCTCCAGCTCCGACCGGTCCTGAATGACTATCCCCGGCCGGTCCTCGGTGACGCAGCCGTCGCACTCCCAGCCCGGTGGCAGTGCATCGTTTCCGTCGACGAGCGCCCGGTCCTCGAGCGATGTCCGCCCACGCACCGTGATCGCCGCCGGAATCGCGTCGAGCACGGCACTCGCGTCGCCCACCGCATCGGCGTGCAGACGCAGGTCGACGGGGACCGTCGGCCCCTCCGGTTCGTGGCACGCCAGTGCCAGAAGCAGCGGGATCAGGGCGAGTCTCTTCGCGCTGGCCATTGCGTATCCCCTCCGTTGGCTCGGCCCTCGTAACTACCTCTGACGGGACGGGGAATCTGCCGAAAGGGCGTTCCCGGCGGGAACGATCTGAGCGCCGTCAGCCGTTCGTATGCAAATCGGCCGCCCAGCGACGGTCGTCGGCGTTCTTAAGTTTGGCGAGAATGGGATTTAACCTAGTGCGCGCCGGGGCTCCCGGCAAGCTTGCCGACGAGCCGCCGGGGCTCGGGGCGACCGCCTTGCGATCCAAGCCGCGCCCCCCTATCCATGCCGCTGGAACTCGAGCCGGAGGTTTGCAATCGGAATGGGACTGGACACCACGCTCAACCTGATCACGACGGTCACCGTCATCGCCGGTGTGACCTTCGCCGTCTTCGAGGTGCTCCACATGAGCGCACGGCGACGCCAGAACGCCGCGTTCGCCCTTGTACAATCGTACCAGACCCCGGAGTTCGCGAAGGCGATCGTCACAGTCCCGACCATCCCCGACGGGCTGTCGCGCCGCCAGCTGGAGGAGCACCTGAAGGACGACATCGACGGCATCTACCTGATGATGACCACCTGGGAGAGCCTCGGCATCCTCGTCTACCGGCGCGAGATCGACATCGAACTGGTCGAAGACTTCTTCAGCGGCCCGATCACCATCTCCTGGCGCAAATTCCGGCCGCTGATCGAAGAGATGCGTGCCAGGCTCGACCGCGAGACCTACTTCGAGTGGTTCCAGTGGCTGGCGGAGCGGATCGACGAGCGCGAATCCTCGCTCCCCGCCATACCCGCACAAATCGAACACCGCGCATGGAAACCCTGAGGCGGTTCGATATGTACCGTAACGGGGCCCTGATCGCCTTGGCACTCGCACCCGTGACGGCGTGCGGGCCCAGAGCGTTCCCCGACAGTTCTCCGCTTCCGGAAATGCCGGGAGCCGAAGCCGTGGTGTACCTGATCGGTGACGCCGGACTCGCGACCCCGACGACGCCGATCATCATGCAGCTGAGGCGCGACGTCGCGGACCGCTCCCGAGATGCCGAGGTCGCCGTCGCCTTCCTGGGCGACAACATCTACGAGAAGGGGCTCCACGAGCCTGAACACCCCGACCACGCGAAGGACGCTGCGTATCTCGAAGCTCAGATCGATGTGCTGAGAGGTGTCGACGCGAAGGGGATCTTCGTCCCCGGAAATCACGATTGGGGTTACGACGGTGAGCGCGGGCTGGCGCAGATCCGTCGCCAGGCCGCCTACATCGCCAACGCCGCACGGGATGGTGTCGATGTCACGTTCCTACCGGCGGCCGGCTGGGCCCGCCGTGCTCCCCGTCGGCACGACGGCGCTGCTCGTATTCATCGAGAGCGACCTCTGGCTGCGTGACCACGACTGGGCGGAGAGCGGCAGCTGCGACAATACTTCGCTCGAGGAGTCGCTGAGTTCGCTGCGGGTGATCATGCAGGAGAATGCCGCTGGTGACCGCCGGCACGTCCTGGTACTGGCCCACCATCCGCTGAAGACGTACGGCCCTCACGGCGGCTACTTCGGCCTCAAAGACCAGTTCTTCCCGCTGACCAACCTCTGGGGACCGCTCTACATCCCAATCCCCTTCCTGTACCCCATCGTGCGGAACTCGGGGACCACCAGCCAGGACATGTCGCACGGCCGCTACCAGCGGATGGGCGAACAGTCTGCGGCGGTGTTCTCCGAGTTTCCGGGCCAGCCTCTTGCACATGCCGGCGGACACGACCACAATCTCCAGGTCTTCGAGGGCAGCGAATACGGAGCCGGATACATCCTGGTGAGCGGCGCCGGCAGCAAGCAAGACAACGTCGGCTGGGACGACGCGCTGTTCGCCGCGGGCCGGCAGAACCGTGAGCTGGGCTATATGCGACTCGCATTCTTCAGGGATGGAAGCGTTCTGCTGAGCGTGGTCACCGACGGAACTGCGTCGTGCGACGATCGCGCCGACTGTTCCGGCGAGCCACAGGTACGCTACTGGCGCTGGCTCGCCGGTCAATGAAAGGAGATCGACTGTGACTCGTAAGGGACTACTGGCGCTGGCACTCACTATGTTCGCCGGGAGCACGGCCTGGGCGCAGAGCAGGGTTGAGAACAGGGCAGAGATCACGGCGTATGGCGGCTGGCAGTTCGGCGGTGTCACCTATGTTCGCGCCGGGGACCTCAAGCTCAACGACGCGCTCAACTACGGTGTGATCGTCGACGTCGCCGTCAGGCCGGGCGCTCAGGTAGAGCTCATGTACAACCGCCAAGAGACCGAGC
>JBDHKT010000590.1:0-2716 GCA_039586255.1 Gemmatimonadota bacterium
AACGGGCTCGTCTACGCCTGGTTCGACTACTGGCTGAACGGCGAGGCGAACGCGATCACCGATACGCTGCCCAAGGTGCGGTATTACACGATGGGTTCGAACGAGTGGCAGACATCCGCGACCTGGCCTCCCGAGGGCGCGGAGATGGTAACCTACTACCTGGACAGCGACGGTAGCGCGAACACGCTCCACGGCGACGGCAGGTTGACGGCCAGCGCACCCGGTTCTCGAGACGGCGCCGACTCTTTCACCTACGACCCGATGGACCCCGTCACCTCCCACGGCGGGAACGTCTGCTGCACCGGCGGCGCCATAGACGCGGGCTCCTTCGATCAGCGCCAGATGGAAGAGCGGGAAGACATTCTCGTCTATACATCGGAGTCCTTGGAAGAGGGGATCGAGGTGAGCGGGACGGTCGAGATCACGCTATACGTATCCTCGGACGCCAGGGACACCGACTTCACCGTCAAGCTGATCGACGTCTATCCCGACGGTAGGGCCTACAATCTGGATGAGACCATCCAGCGGGCGCGCTATCGCGAAGGCTACGAGGTGCAGGTCTTCATGGAAGAGGGCAGGGTCTACGAGCTTTCGGTCAGTCCGATGTCGACCAGCAACTACTTCGCCGAAGGCCACCGCATCCGGATCGAGGTCTCAAGCAGCAACTTCCCGAGGTTCACCCGCAACCTCAACACGGGCGGCAACAACTACGATGAGACGGAAGGCGTCGTGGCAAACAACACCGTGCACCACTCTCGAGGTTATCCGTCCCAGATCAGGTTGCCGGTGGTGAAGCGGTAGTGCATGTGACGGTGGATCAGAGCGCGTACCCGAGATGCTGCGGCAGGGCCTAGGGCGAGCACCATCACGGCGTAGAACGGGAGGAGTGCCCGTGTCACGTCGGGCACAGTCGTCTTCCCGATCCCGCAGCCGACGAAGAGGATCGATCCCACCGGCGGCGTGCAGAGCCCGATGCACAGGTTGAGCACCATCATGATGCCGAAGTGGAGCGGCGAGATCCCCAGCTGCACCGCTACCGGTAGAAAGATGGGCGTGAAGATAAGCACGGCCGGGGTCATATCCATGAAGGTGCCGACGATCAGCAGCACGAGGTTGATGAACAGCAGGATGAGCACGCGGCTCTCGGTCAGCGAGAGCATGAAGGCGGTGATGTTCTGGGGGATGTTCTCGTAGCTCAGGATCCACGATAGAGCCGTGGACGTGGCGATGAGCAGCATAACGATGGCCGTCGTCTCAGCCGACTTGAGCAGGATGTCGGGAAGGTCGCGGAGCCGCACTTCGCGGTAGACGACGGCCGCGAGGATGAATGAGTAGACCACGGCCACGGCGCTCGCCTCGGTGGCCGTGAAGATCCCGGCGACTATGCCCCCCATCACGATCACCACGAGGAGCAGGCTCGGGATCGCCCGGACGAATATCCTCACGCCTTCCAGCAGGCCCGATCGCCCGGCTACGGGATAGCCGCGCCGGGCGGCGATTACTCCGGCCACCGACATGAGCGCCAGCCCCAGCAGGATGCCCGGCAGGTATCCGGCGACGAAGAGTGCGGCGATGGAGACGCCGCCGCTCGCCAGGGAGTATACGATCAGCACATTGCTGGGCGGGATCAGGAGGCCGGTGACCGACCCGGTCATGGTGACGGCGACGTTGTAGTCCCGCTCGTACCCTTCGCGCTCCATCGTCGGGATCATGAACCCGCCGATCGCGGACGTGGCGGCGACCGCCGATCCCGAGATGGTGCCGAAGAACATGCTGGCCAGGACGTTGATGTATGCCAGGCCACCGGCGAAGCCCCCGACCAGCACCTTGGCGAAATCGATTAACCGTCGCGCGATCCCGCCCTGAGCGATGAGTCGTCCCGAGAGGATGAAGAATGGGATGGCCAGGAGCGCGAAGCTGTCGATCCCGGTTGCCATACGCAGTGCCGCCGTGGTGACGGCGGGACCCGCGGGGATCGTGAAGAGCATCGCGATCACCGTCGCGATCCCGATGCTCACGGCGATGGGCACGTTGAGCGCCAGGCATGCGACAAAGGCCACGACGAGCAGCAGCACGGAGGCGTCCATCAGCGCTCGGCCCTTCGGGTCGCGATCGTCGCGATCGATTCGAGCGAGAAAACGACCATCAGCAGCCCGGCCAGTGGGACGGCGAGATACACGAAGCCCATGCGCAGCCCCATCACCGCCGAAATCTGCTGCAGCTGGAAGGCGAGCTGAACGAGACGCAGGCCCCCGACCACCATCACCGAGAGCGCGAAGAGCAGCACCAGTGTGTGAGTGAGGATATCCGCTCCCCGCTTCACCTCGCGCGTGAGACGCGCGGTGAGCAGGTCGATCCCGAGGTGGGCCCGGGTCCTTAGCGCGTAGGCCGCGCCTAGGAGGCCGATCCAGATGAGGAGGAAACCGGCGAGCTCCTCGGTGAACGAGCTCGGCGCGCGCAACAGGAAGCGGGACACGACCTGCCAGCTGACGTCCGCGACCATGGCGACCATCAGCAGCACGAGTAGCCACCCCAGGGCCCGCTCGAGATACTCTGCAGAGCGCTGCAGCCGGGGCGCCGCCGAGCGCGCGCGAGCGATCATCGGATCTGCTCGATCGCCCGCAGAAGATCGTACACCGGGGTGCCCCGGTAGCCCTCGTGCATTGGCTGCACGGCCTCGCGGAAAGCGGACTTGTCGGGCTCGATGATCTCGACG
>JBDHKT010000591.1:0-2851 GCA_039586255.1 Gemmatimonadota bacterium
GAGCAGCATGAGCCAACGGCGCGTGCGCAACATCTTGGGCCTCCCAATGCTCAAGCGAAATGCCTTATCAACGCGCGCCTACAGTGTGTGCTCCCGGTCAAGCAACCGTCAAGCGGCCTACGCGTGAACAGAGCTCCTGCGCGCGGTGTGAGTCGCCACCCGCGACCTCTATGACATAGTCAGCACTCGGAGGGTGCCGAGCCGAGGAAGGTGAACTACAGCGAGGAATCGGGACGGCGGGATTCGAACCCGCGACCTCCTGAACCCCATTCAGGCGCGCTACCGGACTGCGCCACGTCCCGTTTTTTCGGTGGCCGGTGGTCGGTGGCCGGTAGCCGGTCGATTTGTTCCACCGGCTACCGGCTACCGGCGTACCGGCCACTGAAATCGGGGAGGCGGGATTTGAACCCGCGGCCTCTGCGACCCGAACGCAGCGCTCTTCCGGGCTGAGCTACTCCCCGCAACGTCAGAGGCCCGGGAAGTTTACATCGACCCAGCCGACCCGAAGGCCCGCCGAGTGACTTCCTCCTTCCCGGGCATCGGCTTTGAGAACATCAGAGCGGGCGACCGGGCTCGAACCGGCGACCTCAACCTTGGCAAGGTTGCGCTCTACCAACTGAGCTACGCCCGCAGCCGACCAAGCCAGCGGTGGGAATCGAACCCACAACCCCGGCATTACGAATGCCGTGCTCTACCGTTGAGCTACGCTGGCGCCGGGAACGGCAATTTATTCGGCGGCTTCTTGAGGGTCAACCTCGGTATCGGCGGCCAGTTCCGGATCGGGCAGCGGAACGGCGCCGGCGCCCAAGGAGAGTGGGGCGCGGCTGGGGAATCCCTTGTCCATGGCCCGCATGAAGGCCAGCACCACACCGGGGTCGAACTGGCTGCCGGCGCAGCGCTCCAGCTCGCCCAGCGCATAGTCCTCGGTGAGCGCCTTGCGGTACGGTCGATCGGTGAGCATGGCGTCGAAGGCGTCGGCCACCGCCAGGATGCGACCTTCTATGGATATCCCCTCGCCCTCGAGTCCGCCGGGATAGCCGTTGCCGTCCCAGCGTTCCTGGTGGTGGAGAATCGCCATGGCGGCCGGCAGCAGGAAGGAGATGCGCTGGATGATCTCGACACCGAGCTCGGGGTGCCGCTTCATCTCCTCGTACTCCTCTTCGTTTAGCGGGCCCGGCTTGTTGAGGATGGCGTCGGGGATGGCCAGCTTGCCCACGTCGTGGAAGAGCGAGCCGAGCCAGAGACTCCACATCGACTTCTCGTCGAGCCCCAGCTCGGTGCCGGTCGCCAGGGCGTACTTGCTCACCCGGTCCAGGTGGCCGCCGGTGTAGCGGTCGCGGGCCTCGATGGCCGCAGCGAGCGCCTGGAGGCCGTCGAGGAAGAGCTGGTTGATCTGAAGCGCCTGCTTCTGCACGCGCTCCTCGAGGTGCTGGCGATAGAGCCGGTTCTCCTGGAGCAGCGCCCGGTGCTCGAGCGCTCGGTAGACGGCGTGCCGCAGTTGCCCCATCTCGAAGGGCTTGATCAGGTAGTCGTCGACCTGCGAGCGGATCGCCTCGACGGCGAAGTCGACGTCCGGGTGTCCGGTGATGACGATGACCTGGATCTCGGTGTCGCTCGTCTTGACGAGCTTGAGCAGCTCGATCCCCGTCATCTCGGGCATGGTGATATCGGTTACGACGACATCGAAATCGTTCTCTTGAATGAGCGCCAGCGCCTCCTTACCGTTGGAAGCGACCTGGCACCTGTGCCCGTCGGTACCGAGCACCTTGGAGAGGACGGTAGTGAGGGACTGCTCGTCGTCGACGATCAGGACGGATGCCCGTCCGTCGCCCCGGCCGACGGACTCCAGCAAGGATTCCTCCCAGCTTTGGGATGGATGGCTGTCCGGACGTGGCACCACAAAACCCTCCGCACCTGGTTTGAGTCCGTCGTGGACAGACTCTTCGTGGCCCTGGATTCTGCCTCTGGTTTCCTGGGGGTGGTTCCGCGCGCTGGCCCGGCCGCGCGGCCACGGCGGCCGGCTGGTTCTTTGCGGGGGGGACGATCTTCTTCTCTGGAAGCCTATACGCGCTAGGCCTTTCGGGCCTGCGCCGGCTAGGGAGCATTACACCTCTTGGGGGTCTGGCGTTCCTTGGCGGCGGCGCGGAGCCCCGGCGCCGCCCAGGGCGCCGGGGACCCAGCTCTCTACCGGTGTTCTTCGTGGAGGTGCTCGCCTCCGGCTACCGGCATCATGATGTGCACGTAAGGTGTCCCCTTCCACATGACGTAGGGGCCACCGCTGTTCGGGTCGGTGGGCAGGCCGTTGAGGGCCGCCGGATCCGGCACGATAATCATGACGTGCGACCCGGTATGGACCCACTCATCCCCGGGCGCCGGCTCGGTCGCGAACGGGTCGGTGTTGCTGGCGTCCGTGCCACCCTCGAGCATGTAGGCCATACCGATCTGGGTGACCTCCGGGCGTTCGTGGCTCGACCACGCCACGGCCCACTTAACCCACTGCTCATCCAGGCACATCGGCGCGTTGCCCGGCAGCTGCGGCGGGTCCGGCATGCAGGTCCAGCCATTGGTGCCTTCGCGGAGCGTGTTGAGCTCCCAGTCAACGACTGCGGCGCCCTCGGCGATCGCGGCGGGAGCGGCGCTGAGCGCGTTCTCGATCGTGGCCTCTTTGTCGGCGTGATCCATATGCTGCGCAGAGGCGGCAGCGGGCAGGAGCACGAGGACAAGAGCGACCAGCACGGACACAGCGGTGTTCCGGTACATGGTACCTCCTATGATGGTTGGGCTCTCGGGAGCGGCCTCCCAAAGCCTGGAATGACAATAGGGGGGCCCCGAATAGCAATGTTTTGGTCCT
>JBDHKT010000057.1:0-14775 GCA_039586255.1 Gemmatimonadota bacterium
TTGCCGCGGATCGTCCTCAGCGACTCGCCGATCCGCTCGCGCAGCCGTCTCGATAGCCGGTCGATCGAGTCGATGATCGCCGTCGAGTCACGAGCCGTCTCGCTGTCCGTCCACAACTCCTCGCCCGTCTCCGCCGCCACCAAGCGGGCCGACACGACATAGCCTCCGCCGGTCTCTATGAGCTCGCCGGCGGTGACCGCCTTGAGCCCCTGGCGGATCGCGACCTCACGCGCCAGCTGGTAGTCGAGTGGTGCGTCCGGCTCCCTTTCCATTCGGCGGAGCACGTTGGCGACATATTCCTGGCCGGCAACGCTGACCGCGGTCGACTGAGAGAGAGCGGTCCGGAACAGTTGGGTCGCTGCGATACCGAGCAGCGAATCGCTCGTCTGGTTCTCGAAGTCGGCTAGGACGATGCGGTCGCGCTCCTCCAGCACGCCCTTGGTTAGCAGCGTCCCGAAGGGGCCGATGCCCGCCGCCCGCAGCGTCATGAAGCCGCCGGTCGAAAGGGCGAGCAGCACGAGCATCACAAGACCCGCAAGGATCGCGTTCCGCCAGGTGAACGGTCGCTGCCTCCGGCTGAGCCGCGCGGCCGCCCACACCCTCCTGCACGAACGCCGTGGCCAGCACCACGGGCAGCAGCACGATCAGCAAGACAAGGGCGGCCTGCGGGACCCAATCGGGCAGGCCCTGCGACTCGGTGAAGGTCCAGACGACCTGGTAGGCGATCCACCCGGCGACGACGTAGATGCCGAGCACCTGCCAGAGGGACCGGCGGTGGATCTCGACGATCAGCCGCTTGAGACGCGACATGTGGCACTACCCTTCGGAAGTGAGTCGGTCGAGGGCGCGCCGCGCGTCTTCGACCCAGGGCTGCAGTTCGGGGTCGGCGTCCTGCCACGCCTCGACGAAGAACGCGTACTCCTTGCGCGCCTTCTCAAGCTCGCCGGTCTGCTCATAGGCCCGGGCCAGGTTGTAGTGCGTGAAAGAATCGGTGCCCCACCACCAGCTGCGCAGATACGGGATGGCTTCGTCCCAGCGCTCGAGATCCGTGAGGATCATTCCCAGGGTCCACCTGATGATACGGGTGGCATCATAGCGCCTCACGTCATCGAGCACGGCCAGCCCTGCCTCGGGCTGCCCTTGCCTCCAGAGGCCATAGGCCTGGGCGGCAAGAGCGTACCTATGCTCCGTCCCGCCCGTACCGCCGGCCGCGATGGATCTACGAGACATTTCTTCCAGGGCTTCGACGGCCCGGCCGTGTTCCTCCCAGAGCCCGCGATCAGCCGCATGAGCCCCGGCGCAGTTTAGGTAGAATGACGACTCGAGACTGTCGATCTGGTTCGTGAGGACGTCCATCTCGGCCAGCCGTCTCTCGGACACGGGTAAGCCGGCTTGCCGCCAGAACAGGGTGTAGCAAGCACGGGCTTCTACGGGCGTCTGCGGCCGATCCAGGTATCCGAACCCTCTCTCGGCCAGTCCGCGGCCTTGGGCGGTTCCGAAGAACAGGTTGTTGCCGTAGTCCCGATTCCGGCGTTTCTCCATCGCCAGGTACACCGCTTCCCTCTCGCGCCAGAAACGATGGTGCAGCAGGAGGTTGCTGGGCAGCAAGCCGAGCACAGAAAGCGTGTCCAGACCTTGCAGCGCACGGGCGCGGCGGTCTTCGCTCCCGAACGCCAGGTCAAAGGCTGTCTCTTGTTGGAGCGTGCCCTTGGCGTCAGCGCTCCCGAGTTGCTTGTACTCCGCCATCATGCCGGCGATGCGGGCGCTGTCAGGGTCGTGCTTGAACGCAACGTCAATGAAATGGATGCGGTAGGGGGCAAAGCTGGGATCGAGTTCCACGGCACGGGCGAGACATTCGAGAGCGTCGTCAAGGCTTACGGGAATGTTGGGGCCCGAGTGGTAGTAGAAATCCCCCAGTTCGTGCCAGGCATCGGCGTAGTCCGGGTAGCTCTGCACCAAACGCCGTAAAATGCGGGCCGCCTCTCTGCGCTCTCCTATCTCCCACGCATAGAGTCCACGCACCAGTGCGGCTTGTCGCGGCGGCAATCGATCCGCCCAGCGAAACGCCTGCTCCCTCGCCTCCTCCGCTCGGTCACTACTCATCCCCTCCGCCCATCCGTACGCGGAACTGAGCCGATAGTAGGCGAAGGCGAACGTTGTGTCGTAGTCCAGAGCTCTCTCGTACGCGGCGGCGGCGGCAAGATCGCGACCGTGTCGGAAATGAACCTCGCCCTCCAGCCAGGCTCGGAGCGCGGGAATCGACGATGTCGTCACACTGGCCAGGTCGATCTCTGGCAGCTCGCTCTCCACCTGCTGCAATGTGACGACCAGAGATTGAACGGCGAGCCGGTCCACCAGCGACAGAATGCTGTCGGGCGAGCCCTGGACCTGGACCTGGCCCATCCCGCTACCGCTTTCTGTCTCGTAGATGTCGGCGGTGAGCCGGACCTCGCCGCCCAGAGACACGGCGGAACCGAGGAGCGCGTACTTGGCACCCGTCGCTCCAGCGATCCGGAGTGCCGTTGCCTGGTCGACCTCTCCCGTCTCCGGCACGGATTCGCGCCAGCGGGCAAACACCGTTCGACTGTCGATGGATCGCAATCCGGGCACACCGTCGAGGTTCGCCGACAGGAGGTCCACCATACCCTCACGCCAGACCTCCATCGCGTCGCCCCGAGCGCTGAACGGAAGAACCGCGATGCCCGGCTCCGCCTCGTCGGCGATAGCGTCCTCGACCCCGACTCGTGGGTTCGCCACCAGCCAAACCGTGGCGACGACGCCCCAGACGGCGAGCGCGACGACGAAGCTCAACCCGGCATTACGCAAGGTGATTCGACGGTGGCGAGCGGGTAGCGACGGCCGGGTGGAGACCGGTTCCTCGACTGCGTCCGCCCCCTGCTCTACAGCCTCGGCTTCGGCGGGCGGCCGAGCCGGTGCCGCATCCTCATGCACGAAGGCCGTGGCGATGACGATCGGCAGTCCGACAATCAGGAGAAGTATGGCGAGACCGGGGAACCACGGCGGGAGGCCGAGCCCCTCGGTGAGCGTCTGGATGATCTCGAAGCCGATCCAGGCGCCCACCAGGTAGATGCCCAGCACCTGCCACAGCGAGCGGTGGTGGATCTCGACGATCAGCCGCTTCAGACGGGACATAGCTGCCACCTGCGGCCTGAGGTATTAAGGATTACGAGCTCCCGGTTGACCCCAATAATGCCCTTTCGGCGGGCGCGTATCAACGAGGGTCACGGCGGCGGCGAGCCAATTGCGACCCACAGGTGCGGAACACCGATCGCTTGCTCGGCCGGGGACGTCGCACCATCATCTACCGATTCTTCGCGGTCAGCCCACAACCCAACAGTCGAGGATCCGTATGCGATACAGTGCGCTGTTCATCGCGATTTTTGTCGCGACCGCCCCAGCCGCCGCGCAGCAGGCGCCTCAGCGCGTGCTCACCGAAGAGGACTATGCCCGGGCCGAGCAGTACCTGGGCCAGAACACCGGCCCACTCGTCTTCGGGGCCAGCGTGCGGCCGACCTGGCTGGAGAGCGGCCGCTTCTGGTACCGGAACACGATCCCCGAGGGGGCGGAATTCGTGATGGTCGACCCGGAGAGGCGGACCCGCGCCCGGGCTTTCGATCACCAGCGACTCGCCGCGGCGCTCTCCGCGGCTGCCGACACCACTTACGATCCGTTCGACCTGCCGTTCACGACGTTCCACCTGGAAGACGACGGGCGGTCGATCAGCTTCGAGGTCCGGCCGCACCACTACACCTGTGATACCGAAGACTACCGGTGCAGGAGAGGGACAGCCGAGCCTCAGAGCATGGATCGCAACGCCATAACCTCGCCGGACGGCAAGTACGCGGCCTTCATCCGTGACCACAACCTCTGGGTACGTGAGACCGAGACGGGAGACGAGACGCAGCTCACCAGCGACGGTATAGAGGACTTCGGCTACGCCACGAACAACGCCGGTTGGGTGAAAAGCGACCGTCCGGTCCTCCTCTGGTCACCCGATTCCGAGATGATCGCGACGTTCCAGCACGACGGCCGGGGCGTCGGCGAGATGTACATGGTGTCCACCAACGTGGGCCATCCGCGGCTCGAGGCGTGGAAGTACCCGCTTCCCGAAGACACCGTCATCTTCCGAATCCATCGCGTGGTGATCCACCTCGATGGACCCCGCGTCGTTCGACTGCAGATGCCACCCGACCAGCATCGCTCCACCGTATGCGACCATATCGCCTGCCGCGGCACGTTCGCCGACGTGGAGTGGAGCGCCGACGGATCTCAGCTGGCGTTCGTTTCGACCTCGCGCGACCACAAGCACTCGGTGCTTCGTGTCGCCGATCCTGAGACTGGAGCCGTGCGCGACGTTCTGGAGGAAACCGTCGAGACGTTCTACGAGTCGGGGGCCAACTGGCGCCTACTGGCCGAGTCGGACGAAGTGCTCTGGTACTCGCACCGGGATAACTGGGGGCACCTGTACCTCTACGATCTGGAGAGCGGCCGCCTGAAGCACCAGGTCACCACCGGCGATTGGAACGTGCTCAGCCTCGTCCGCATCGACGACCGGACGCTCTACTTCAGCGGCGTGGGTCGGGAGCCCGGCGATCCGTACTTCCGCTACCTGTACCGCGTGCGGATGGACGGCAGCGATCTCGCGCTCCTAACGCCGGACAGCGCCGACCACACGATCACGCTCGCACCGTCGGCTCGCTACTTCGTCGACAGTTACTCGACGCCCGACACGCCACCGATCGCGGTGCTGTGCGACATCAGCGGTCGGAAGCTGGTCGACCTGGAGGAAGCGGACATCTCGCAATTGCTGGCGACGGGCTGGACGCCGCCGATCCCGTTCAGCGTGAAGGCGCGCGACGGTGTGACCGATCTGTACGGTCTCATGTATAGGCCGACCGATTTCGACCCGGCAGAGAAGTACGCGATCATCAACAGCAACTACCCGGGCCCGCAGTCGGGGAGCGTGGGACGCCGGAGCTTCTCGGCGTCTCGTGGTGACACCCGCGCGCTGGCCGAGCTGGGGTTCATCGTCGTCCAGCTCGACGCCATGGGTACGCCGAATCGGTCGAAGACCTTCCACGAGACGTACTATGGCAACATGGGCGACAACGGACTGCCGGATCAGATCACTGGGATGGAGCAGCTGGCGGAGCGGCACCCGTGGATCGATCTCGACCGGGCGGGGATCTACGGGCACTCGGGCGGCGGCTTCTCCTCGGCCGACGCCATCATGAGGTACCCGGACTTCTTCAAGGTCGCGGTGTCACAGGCCGGGAACCACGACAACCGCAACTACGAGGACGATTGGGGTGAGAAGTGGCAGGGGCTACTGGTCGAGAACGCCGACGGCACAACCAACTACGACAACCAGGCCAACCAGCTGTTGGCGGAGAACCTGAAGGGGAAACTGCTCATCGCCCACGGCACGATGGACGGCAACGTCCCGTACTACAACACGCTTCTGGTCGTCAACGAGCTGATCGCGGCCAACAAGGATTTCGATTTCATCCTCTTCCCGAACCGCGGCCACGGCTTCGGCCGCGAGACATACATGACGCGGCGACGCTGGGATTACTTCGTGCGGCACCTCATGGGGGCCGAGCCGCCGGCCGAGTACGAGTTCCAGCCCGCGGCCCCGAGAAGATTCTGATCGTCAAGCGGCTGCCGCGCTGAACCGCGGCGCAAAGAAGCCGCAAGGCGCTGGGCCTTGCGGCTTCTTCTTAGGAGTCTACGACGGGCCGCCGCCCTACTGCGCCCTCCTCGGATAGTCCGGCGCATCTTCGACCGCCCAGCGGATGAACTCCCGCAGGTCGTTGTTCGAGTTCGCTAGGTCCGGCTTGCGCAGGTACATCATGTGCCCGCTCTCGTACCAGGAGAAGCGGAAGCGGTCCCGGAACTCGCCGCCCGGCTGCAGGTGTGAGATCGTGTACACGGCGCTGTAGTAGTCCGTGGCGGAGTCGTAGTAGCCACCCTGGATCATCACCTTCAGGTAGGGGTTGTCACGCATAGCCTGGCGCAGCATCTGCCCCACGTTCGCACCATCATCACGGTTCCACGGCCGCACGTTCCCCCAGACGTTGTACTTCAGATCCGGGTTGTAGCGCAGCTCCCCACGGATATAGCGGTTCACAGCATCGCTGAAGGCGCCGTCCCAGTCCGACATGGCCGGGTCGTACTCGGGCCGCTCACCGGCGGCATCCATGTCCACGCCGAGGTAGCGACTGTCCAGGCGGCCCACCGTGAGGCGCTGGTCGCGCAAAAGCTCTTTCCAGAAGCGTCGCGAGTTGATGCGCAGGTTCGTCGACATGACGTACTCGGACGTGAGACCCGTGTAGCGCGCCACCTGCCGCGCCATGTCGGTGCGCTCGGTGTCCTCAAGGCGATCGCCCCGCACCAGGGCGCCCAGGTAGTCGCCCATGGCGAAAACCTCGACTTCGTCGAGGAAGGCCCGGATGGGCATGGCCTGGAGATCGTCGGCGAGCTGCCGGTGATACCAGGCCGTGGCCGCGAGGTGCGGCAGCGACGTGGCGTACGAGACGTCTTCCCCGGCATCGACATTCAGGCCGGTCATCGAGACCAAGATGACACCGTTCAGGTAGAGTTGGTGACGGTCGGCGAGATACCCGGCCAATCCCGACGCCCGAGTCGTCCCGTAGCTTTCGCCGATCAGGAACTTGGGCGACATCCAGCGGTCCTTCCGCAGAGTGTAGAGGCGGATGAACTCGCCGACCGACTCGATGTCGGACATCGTCCCGTGGTACTTGTGAAGATCCTCTCCCTCCACCATGCGGCTGAAGCCGGTGGCGATGGGATCGATGTAGACGATATCCGCCGCGTCCAAGATCGAGTGAGGATTGTCCTCCAGACCGCCCGGAGGCTTCAGCGCGAAGCCTTCATCGTCGTACACGACGTGCCGGGGCCCGGTGTACCCCATGTGCATCCAGACCGAGGCCGTGCCGGGGCCACCGTTGAAGGAGAAGACCAACGGTCGGGTACTCTTGTCTTGTATCCCGTCCCGGGTGTAGGCGATGTAGAACATCTTCGCTGCGACCTTCCCGTCATCGCGGATCGGGAGCCAGCCGGCTTCGGCGGTGTAGCTGACGTTCTGGCCGTTGATGCGAGCGCTGTGCTGCGTGACGACGGGCTCGTCCGGCAACAGGTCCGCTTCCGTTCCGGCCGCGCTGGCCGACGCCTGCTGCGGGCGCGACGGCGGTTGGGCGGCGGCCGGGATGGCCTGGGTAACGAGCGTGCAGACGAACAGCAGCGCGAGAACACTTCTGGTCCTCATGGGTTCCCTCCAGGCTGCGGTCGTGGTAGGGGCTGAGACGTGTAGATGGTATCGCGGGGAGGATGGCGTGGCAATTGCACCCAAATCGGACCCCCGCTAGGTTTCGGAAAACACTTCAGAAGGGAGCCAGGGCAATGCAAAAGATCGTCGGGACAATTGCATGCGCCGTCGCACTCACTATGGTGGCGGCGTGCGGCGAACAAACTGCAACTACAATTGATGAGGAGATGAACATGCTCCTCACGGAGTGGACCGGCCCGTATGGGGGCGTTCCGGCCTTCGACAGGATGGATCTCGCTTATCTGAAGCCTGGCCTCGAGGCAGGCATGGCGAAGGGCCTCGCCGAGATTGACGCGATCGCCGAGAACCCGGAGCCGCCGACCTTCGAGAACACGATCGTCGCGATGGAGCGCACCGGCCAGATGCTTGACCGCGTGTCGACCTATCGCGGTATCTGGAGCTCCAATATGTCGAGTCCGGAGTTCCGCGAGATCCAGATGGAGATGGCGCCTAAACTGTCGGAGTACAACTCCAAGATCATTCAGAACCAGGCGCTCTTCGATCGCATCAGGACCGTCTACGAGAGCGACGAGGCGGAAACGCTGCGTCCCGATCAGCAGCGTCTGCTGCAGCTGGTCTATGACCGGTTTGCACGCAACGGTGCGACGCTGTCCGGTGAAGCGAAGGAGCGCTGGTTTGCCGGAGTCCTTCGTTCGGGCGGCGGCCGCGGCGGCGACCGAGCGTGGCCATGAAGGCGAGTACGCAGTCACGAACACGCGCTCGTCGATGGATCCCTTCCTGACCTTTTCAGATGAGCGCGATCTACGCGAGCAGGTCTGGACGACGTATTACAGCCGCGGCGACAACGGCGATGAGCACGACAACAACGCGGTGATCGCGGAGATCCTGCAGCTGCGCCACGAGCGCGTCCAGCTGCTCGGTTACGAGAACTACGCCGCCTGGCGGCTGGAGAACCGCATGGCCAAGACGCCGGAGCAGGCTTTTGCGCTGCTGGAAGCGGTGTGGCCGGCGGCGCTCGCGCGCGTCGAAGAGGAAGTCGCCGACATGCAGGCGATCGCCGATGCCGAGGGCGCCGGTATCACGATCGCGCCCTGGGACTACCGCTACTACGCGGAGAAAGTCCGCAAGGCGAAGTACGATCTCGACTCTGACGAAGTGAAACAGTACTTGCAGCTCGACAATCTGATCGACCCGATGTTGTTCGTCGCCGGCGAGGTATTCAACTTCGACTTCACGCCGGTACCGGAAGGCGCCGTTCCGGTCTTTCACCCGGACGTAAACGTCTGGGAGGTCACGGACAAAGAATCCGGCGAGCATGTGGGTGTCTGGTATCTCGATCCGTTCGCGCGTACGGGAAAACGCTCCGGCGCTTGGGCGTCGGCGTATCGCAGTCATGAGACCTTCGACAGCCCGAAGACGCCGCTCGGCTCCAACAACTCCAACTTCATCAAAGGGGCGCCGGGCGAGCCGGTTCTGGTCTCGTGGAGCGATGCGGAGACCCTGTTCCACGAGTTCGGCCATGCGCTGCACTACCTGTCGTCCAACGTCGACTACCCGACGCTGAACGGCGGCGTGCGGGACTACACGGAGTTCCAATCGCAGTTGCTGGAACGCTGGCTCCTGACGGACAGGGTGATCGACACGTATCTCGTGCATGTCGAGACAGGGGAGCCTATCCCGGACGAACTGGTCGCGAAGATCCGCAACGCGGCGACGTTTAATCAGGGCTTCGAAACGACGGAGTATCTGGCGTCGGCGCTCATGGATCTGATGTACCACACGATGGACCCGACGGGCCTCGACGTGGACGCATTCGAGCGCGAGGCACTCGAGAGGCTCGGCATGCCGGAGCAGATTCCGATGCGGCACCGCAGCCCGCAGTTCGGACATATCTTCTCGGGCGAAAGCTACTCGGCGGGCTACTACAGCTACATATGGGCGGATGTCCTGACTGCCGACGCGGCAGAAGCCTTCGCCGATGCGCCGGGCGGGTTCTACGACCGGGAGCTGGCGAGGAGGCTGGTCGACAATCTGTTCGCCGTCAGGAACGCGGTGGATCCGGCGGATGCCTATCGGGCGTTCCGTGGACGGGATGCAGAGATCGATGCACTGATGCGGGATCGCGGATTCCCGGTTCCGTGACATGTGCCGATAACCCTTAGAAGTTAAGCCCTTGAAACGCCCCGCAGCTCGGATCGCACTGCGGGGCGTTTCGCGACCTGCCTCGAAGGGGTCTTGATCTGGCGCCGCCAACGGCTAAGATCCCTTTGTTGAGGCCGTTTTCTCGGGCGTGCCCCCACCTTCCGAGGCCAGAGAATGCTCGAAGCCCTCGTTCGTCACACAAGCGTTCTGGAGATAGTCGGAGACGTGATCCGGGTCCGGGCCACGGACGTCGCCCTGGGTGACCTGGCCGTGGTCGAGAACTCTGACGGAGATGTCTCCACGGCCAGCGTGGTGGAGCTGAACCGGGATATCGCCAGCCTCCAGGTCTTCACGGGCGGCAAGGGCATCTCGACGGACGACCGGGTCCGCTTCCTGGGGCATCCCCAGCAGGTCACCTTCTCCAACCACATCCTGGGGCGGGTCTTCCGGGGCTCGGGCGAGCCCATCGACGGCAAGCCGTCGCTGGAAGCCGAACGTGTCATCCGGGTGGCGGGCCCCACCGTGAACCCCATGATGCGGGTCATGCCGTCGAGGATGATCGAGACTGAAGTCCCGATGATCGATCTCTTCAACAGCCTGGTGGAGAGCCAGAAGATTCCGATCTTCTCGGTGGCGGGTGAGCCCTACAACGCCCTGCTGGCTCGGATCGGCTTCCAGGCGGACGCCGACATCGTGGTCTTCGCAGGCATGGGCCTGATCTTCGACGACTTCCACTTCTTCAAGACCGCATTCGAGGAGAACGGGGTCTCGCATCGCACCATCATGTACGTGAACCTGGCCTCCGACCCCATCATAGAGCGGCTGCTGGTTCCGGACATGGCCCTGGCCGTAGCGGAGCGATTCGCCATGAAGCGGGACAAGCGTGTTCTGGTGCTGATGACGGACATGACGGCCTACGCCGACGCGATGAAGGAGATCGGTGTGGCCCAGGCCCGGATCCCGGCCACGCGGGGGTACCTGGGGGACCTCTACACGCAGCTCGCCCGACGATACGAGAAGGCGTGCGACTTCAAGGGGGCCGGCTCGGTCACTATCCTCACGGTCACCACCATGCCGGGAAACGACGTGACCCACCCGGTGCCGGACAACACCGGCTACATCACCGAGGGCCAGTTCTACCTGCACGACGGCGTCATCGACCCCTTCGGCTCGCTGTCGCGCCTCAAACAGCACGTCGTCGGGAAGGTCACCCGCGAGGATCACGCCCAGATCATGAACGCCATGGTCCGCTTCTACGCCGGTGCCCGAGAGGCCCAGCAGAAGCAGGCGATGGCCTTCGAGCTTTCGGAATACGATACGAAACTCCTCAAGTTCGGTGAGCTGTTTCGGCGCCGCTTCATGGAAGTGGACGTCTCGATGCCCCTGGTGAAGGCGCTGGACATGAGCTGGCGAACGCTGGCCGAGTGCTTCGATTCGCACGAGCTGCTGATGAAGCAGGACTTCATTGACCGCTACTTCCCGGACCTGGAAGACGAAGGTGCGGGAGAGGCTCCCATGGCATGGCCCGACTGAAGCTCAGCAAGGCCTCCCTCCAGCAGGAGCGGACGAAGCTCAAGCTGTACGAGAAGCTCCTCCCATCACTCGAGCTCAAGCGCAGGCAGCTCGTAATGGCGCTGGATAAAGCTCGCCGAGAATACGCGGCGACGCGGGTAGAGGTCGAGCGCCTGGAGGCCCGGGTGGGGGCGAAGCTGCCCATGCTGGCGAACACGGCGATCGACCTGAAGGGCCTGGTCGAGATGACGGCCTTCGAGCTGGAGCAGGAGAACGTGATGGGGGTGCGTCTCCCCCTGCTGAAGCATGTCGAGTGCCAGGTGGAGGAATACTCCCTGCTGGCGAAACCGGCGTGGGTGGACGCGCTGGTCGAGCGCCTCCGGGATGCCGCTGAGGCAAGAACCCGCATCCAGGTCGCCGCCGAGCGGGTTCGCATCCTGGCGCGGGCGGAGCGGCGTATCACGCAGCGGGTGAACTTGTTCGAGAAGATCCTCATCCCCCGGACCAGGAAAAACATCCAGCGCATCCAAATCTGGTTGGGCGACCAGGAGCGGTCGACGGTGGTCCAGGCGAAGTTGGCGAAGGCCCGGCAGGGCGGAGGGACAGCGTGGCCATCGTCCCCCTGAGCAGGCTCACATTAGTGGGGCACGAGGCCGAGAAGGAACGAGTCCTGGAGGACCTCCAGGAGCTCGGGTGCCTGGAGATCGCTTCGCTCGTGCCGGACGTCGCTCCCCTGGAGTACTCCTCGAAGCAGAGCCGCGAGGCACTGAGTTACCTGGACCGCTGTCCGCAGAAGCAGCGCCCGGTGACAATCCCCACCGACTTCGATCCGGTACGGGTCGAGGAGGAGATCCTGGCGCTCAAGGATCGCACCCACCGGCTGGAGCTCGAACGGGACGCCCTCATGCAGCGCGTCGAGGCCCTAGCCCCGTGGGGCGACTTCGAGTTCCCGCCCGAGGACGACCTGGCGGGACAGCGGCTCTGGTTCTACGTGGTGCCCCGGACCCGGATGCGGGAGCTGGCCGCGTCGGACCTGATCTGGGAGGAGGTCAGGCGCGACCACGGAAACGCCTACGTGATAGTGGTCTCGGAGGAGGAGCCACAGGGGGTTCCGGTTTCCAGGGTGCGATCGGGGAAGGTGTCCAGGCAAGAGCTCGAGCGCAGGCTGGAGGACGTGGAGTTAGAGCTCGAGGACGCGTCGCTGGAACGGATCCGACTTACCCGCTGGTACGACCTGCTGTCCCGCAGCCTGGACGCCCTCGAGGACCGGGCCGCCCGGAAGCACGCGGCCGGTCATTGCTACGATTCCTATCCCGTCTTCGCGCTCCAGGCCTGGGCACCGACGGAAGCCCTGGAGACCCTCGGTGCCTACGCCGAGGAGCACGAGATGGCCATGGAAGTCTCGGACCCCGGTCCCGATGACAAACCGCCCACCCTGCTAAGCAACGCGGAGCAGAGCGAAGGCGGCGAGGATCTGGTCAACTTCTACAAGACCCCGGGCTACGGCAGCTGGGATCCGTCCGGCGTGGTCCTCTATTCGTTCGCCATCTTCTTCGCGATGATCATCTCGGACGGAGGCTACGGGCTGATCCTGGCCCTGATCGCGGCGCACTACTGGAAGAGGTTGTCGGGCTCGGCCGGGGGGCGCCGCTGGCGTTGGATCCTGCTAACCCTCGCGTCCGCCACGATCGGCTACGGAATTCTGGTGGGCTCGTTCTTCGGGGTCGCGCCCGCCCCGGGCAGCTTACCGGCGCGGCTGGCTATCCTGGACATGACCGACACGACCACCATGATGGGGCTTGCGATCGCCATCGGCGTGCTCCATGTGGTGCTGGGAAACCTCATGGACGCCGGGCGCCACGGCTGGAGCCCGCGGGCCCTACCATCGCTGGGGTGGGCCGTGTTCGTGGTAGCCGGTTACACGCTTTACCTGGCCGCCCGTGCCGGGGCCGACGCGGTGCGGACACCCGCCATCGCCGCAGCTGTCGGGGGCCTGTTTCTGGTCTTCGCGTTCGCGGGTTACGGAGCCAGTCCGCTTGCTCGCCTGGGTAAGGGGCTGGCGGCGTTGACCCGAATCACCGCGGCGTTCGGCGACGTCCTGAGCTACCTCAGGCTCTTCGCGTTGGGGCTCGCCTCCGCGTCGCTCGCTATAGCGTTCAACGGCATGGCGGCCAGCGCCTGGGAGAGCATCCCGGGCGTGGGTCTCCTGGCGGCCGTGACCATCCTTGTCATCGGGCACAGCCTCAACCTGCTGCTGGCCGTGGCCGGCGGATTCATCCACGGCCTACGACTGAATGTCATCGAATTCTTCAACTGGGGACTCCCGGAGGAGGGCTCTCTCTTCCGGCCGTTCAAGAAGAAAGGAGTGATTCCTTGGAACCGCTCATCTTGACCGCGGGCTGGCTAGGCATCTTCCTCCCGTTGGTGCTGGGCGCCATCGGCTCCATGATCGGCGTGGGCCGCGGCGGACTAGCCGCGGCGGGGGCGATGCTGGAGGCGGACGGCGGCTACGGCCGCTTCGTCGGGGTGTCGGCAATGCCGTCCTCCCAGACCATCTACGGCATCGTGGTTACGCTGTCGCTGAACCGTCCCGTCACGGTGGCCAACGCACCAGGCCTCTTAGTTCTGGGGGCTCTCACAGGCCTGGCCCTCCTGATCAGTGGGTTCGCACAAGGAAGCGCCTGCGCCGCCGCGATCAACGCCTCGAAGTCGAAGGCCGAGGTATTCGGGATCTCCATCGCACCGGCTGCCGTAATCGAGGGCTTTGCCGTTTTCGTGTTCGTTTTCGCTCTGGTGCTCTCAGGCTCCATCCCGACGTGAGGTGACGCATGGCCGACCCAGATGTGACGCCCTCAGGCGTCCAGGCGCTCATCGACCGGATTCGTGACGAGGGAGTCCAGTCCGCCCTCGAGGAGGCAGCCAAGATTCTGACGGAAGCCAAGGCGCAGGCCGCCCGGACCGTGTCCGACGCCAAAGCGGAAGCTGCGGCCATGAAGAAGGAAGCGCAGGCCGCCATCGAGACCGAGCGGACGGCGGCCATCGAAGCCCTCAGGATGGCGGCGCGGGACACCGAGCTGGAGCTCCGCAACGCGGTGCTGGCCGCTTTCGAGGAGCACGTTCGGCGCCTCGTCACCGACGTGACTGCGGAGGGCTCCGTGCTCCGAGACATGATCCTCGTACTGACAGGCAGGGCGGCGGAGGAGCTCATCAAGGACCGGGACGCCACAGTCCTCGTTCCCGAGCGGCTGCTGGACGAGGCTTCACCGGAGCTGGAGGAGTTCCTCCGGCGTTCGGCCCTGGCAATCTCTGGCGACGTGCTCCGCAAGGGGATCCAGCTGATACCCTCGAGCACGGTCCGGGGTGGTGCACGGGTGCGCCTGGTCGACGACGATCTGGAGATCGATCTTAGCGACGAGGCGCTCTCCGAGATGATGCTGACGCTCCTGCTGCCCCGCTATCGGAGAATCCTGGCGGAGGCGGGCCAGTAATCGTGGCGCGACGCTACTATCAGCTCGTCGCCAGCCTCCCGGCGCTCACCGACTTCCGCCGCGCCAGGCTCCTGCCCATGAGCCGCAGGCGGCTGGAGGAGCGCCTGGCGCTTCTCCACGAAGACGACCTGGCGGAGCTCACGCGGGCCGAGGGCCTGGTCAGCTGGCATCGCCAGCCGGTCACCCGGACGACCAAGGAGATTACCGAGATGTACGACGAGCTCATGGCCACGACCCGGAACCGGGCGCTCAGGAGCATCGTCGACTTCCGCATGACCATGCGGACGGTGATCGTGGCCCTTC
>JBDHKT010000592.1:0-3270 GCA_039586255.1 Gemmatimonadota bacterium
GGAAGTCGGCATGTCCATGAAGCAGCCGTAGCACATGCCGCTTAGTACGGGTACGACGGCACGGGGGCGTCGGTCGGAGACCAGCCGGTAGCGCTTCAGGACCTCCGGCTCCAGGGTCTCCTCCATCTCGACTATCTTCTCCTGGAGGTGCACGACCGCGTCCTCCGGCTTGACCTGGAAGACCTTGCTCTCGATCTCGCGGCTGTGTTCCTCGGCCGCTTCCTCCATCTCCCGTTTCTGGGCCTTCAGGTCCTGCAGCTCTAGAAGGATCTCAAGCTGAGGGTGCATACGGACTCTACCTCCCGTCGCCTAGTAGCTCGAGGAACTCGGCCGGTGTCTCGAGCGCGCCCAACCGCTCTGGCACATCGGGCTCCCGGCATAGCTGGGCGATCTTGCCGAGCACCGGGAGGTATTGGTTCGAGACCTCTAGGGGCGGGGCGACGATAAGGAAGAAGAAGGAGACCGGCTTCTCGTCTATCGCCTTGAAGTCGATCGCCTCCGGCCTTCTCCCAAAGGCGACGCGCAGGCGATTGACGACGAGCGAACGACAGTGGGGGATCGCGATCCCGCGGCCGATACCCGTTGATCCGAGGTTCTCGCGCCGCTTCAGCATCTTGAACAGAATGCCCTCGGACTTGCCGGGCAGCTGAAGTAGGGAGATCAGTTCCTTGAGAATCGCATCCTTGGTGTCGCCTGCGAGATCGAGCTTGATCACATCTTCGCTGAAGAACTCTCTCAATTCCATTCGGGGCCTCCGGTTCCGACCGGGCGACTGAGACGGGCAGCTGGCTCGAAGGTGTCAACTTCCGCTCACGGTCACGGCCTATAGATATCGCACGGTCCTCCACGTGTCAAAAGGCCCGGCCCCCAGGTCGAGGCGCTACGAGTTTGACTGCCCCCAGCGCCCGCATATATTCTGCCGCCGAGTGTCACTCCTGCGGACAAGACATCCTGAGTATGAGACCGGAACGACTGAAGGACCTTCTGGAGCGTTTTCAGCGAGGCGAAATCTCGGCTGAACACATCCTCGAGCACCTCGAGCGGGCACCGTTCGAGGACCTCGGGTTCGCGCGCGTCGATCATCACCGTGCTGTTCGTCAGGGCTACCCCGAGGTAATCTACTGCCCCGGCAAGACCGCCGATCAGGTGTCCGAGATATGCGCTCGCCTGGGCGCTCAGGGCGATGGGCTGCTGGCGACGCGCGCCGACGAGGAGGTCCGCCGCAGGCTCGCACAGGAGCATCCACGAATCGAGATAAACGACCTCGCCGGCACGGCGTACTTGCCACCCGACGAGCCGGTCGAGGTGAAGGTGCGTGGGGCTGTCCTCATCGTGACCGCCGGTACTTCCGATCTGCCGGTGGCCGAGGAGGCGGCGATAGCTGCCCGCGCCATGGGCAACCCGGTCCGGCGCCTCGATGACGTTGGGGTGGCCGGAATCCACCGGGTGCTTTCCGGTCGGGAGGAGCTGAGACAGGCTGCCGTGATCATCGTGGTTGCGGGGATGGAGGCGGCACTTGCGTCGGTGGTGGGAGGTCTCACCGTCGTCAACATCGACAACGGGTTCGGGGCAGCGGCCGCCGCCACTCGCATCAACCGCCTGGCTTGAGTCCTCCATGAGCGAGAGGACCCCCGGTCTGGAAAGGATAGCTGTCGAGCTCCGGGCCTGGCTGGAGTCGCTTCGTCTGGCGCTTGGCGGTGAGAGGGCGTGCCTGTGGGTCTTGGGCGACACGGCCGACCGGTTGCTGGCGGCGCTCTGCACGCCGGAGTCGGCCGAGGCGGCGGTCGAGGTGCCGCTGCACGGCCATGCGCTTGGCTGGGTCGTGATCGAGGGCGTGTCGCTTAGGGCCTCGCGAAGGGACATCTTCCGAAAAGCACCGGAGGGTTGGGTCGTGGCCGCCCCAGTGTCTGAGCGCCGGGGCGAGCGCGTGGGATGCGTCGCGATGGAGTTCAGCGGAGTGCCGCGCATCGACGCGCCGCGTGCCCTCGAGTTGGCCGCAGAGCTTACGGGCCGCCTGTTGGGCGACGTCCGGGCGACGGAAGCGGCGCTGGACGATGTCCAGAAGTACGAGGAGCTGTACGGCGCGATCCACGACCTCGACCGAGAGCTCGACCTTGGCGAGCTGGCGTCCGGGGTGGCCCGGCGCGCGCGGAGCGTGGCCGGTGCACGGGGCGCGGTGGTCGCGTCCTGGGACCCGACGGCGAAGGATGGGAACATCCAGGCCACCGAGGGCGACGTTCCGCGAGGCCTGTCCGGCGCACGCCTGGACGGCGAGTCGTCCTTCCTGGGTCTGGCGATGAGCAACGCCACCGTGTTGCCGCGCGACGACCTCACCGGCAGGCAGAAGTTCCCGCTCTATGTGGACGGTGTCGCCTCGCTCGCCGGCTCGGCGATCATTGTGCCGATGATCGTCGATGGCGACGCGATCGGGGCGCTGGCCGTGGAGTACGAGGAGCCGCGCGGCTTCGTGGAGCGGGACCTCGAGCGACTCAAAGTGTTGGCCCTCTTCGTAGGGCCCGCGTTTCGCAACGCTGTCGAGTTCGGAGAGGTCAAGCAGCTGTCACTCACCGACACGCTTACCGGCCTACCGAACCGCCGCAGCACCGAGCGCGTGCTGGCTTCCACCATCGCCGTCGCCGAGCGGACCGGTAGCCCCTTCGCTGTGGCGGTAGCCGATGTCGACCACTTCAAGCGCTTCAACGACCGTTACGGTCACGACGCTGGCGATCACGTACTTCAGACCGTCGCTCGCGTGATGCGCGAGACGATCAGGCCCGGCGACCACGCCGGCCGCTGGGGCGGCGAAGAGTTCCTCGTCGTGCTCCCTGCCACCGCGATTGAGGACGCGGCACGCGCCGTTGAAAGGGTCCGACGCAACATCGAGCTGCTCCAGATCGAGTGGCAGGGTCGCCCGCTGACCGTGACGATCTCGGCCGGTGTCACCGCCTATCCCGAGCTCATCCGCAATGCCGCCGCTTCCGTCGCTTCCGCGGACGCCGCGCTCTACAAGGCGAAGCGCGCCGGTCGTAACACGGTTGCCGTCGCCGAGATGCGCGGCCCGGTTTAGCAGAGGGCACTTCCGCTGGGAAACAGGCGGTTTAGATTAGTCGTATAGATACTCGTGGGGGCGAACTGGTTTCGACGGGTTTAGTGAAAGTGGAGCAGCGTGCCGAGGGCGCCTGGACCCTCGCAAATCAACTGGGCACACTATTAATTGCCAACCACAACTTGGCACTGGCCGCCTAACAAGGCTGCCCGCCTCCTGATCGA
>JBDHKT010000593.1:0-2872 GCA_039586255.1 Gemmatimonadota bacterium
CCGTCGGGATTTACGGTCGGTACGATGTAGAAGACCCGCTCGTCGACCAGGCGCGTGATCTCATCGATCCGGCCGTAGTTCTCCATCAGGTACCAGATCGTGTAGAGGCAGATCTCACCGCCCTGGATCTCGTTCCCGTGAACGTTGGCCTCGATGTACATGGCGGCCTTGTTCAACTCGGGGCCGGTGCGGGTATTGTTGATGGTCATCATCCAGAGGTCGCGGCCGCCGTAGCTCTCGCCCAGGGATTGTAGCGTCAGGAATTCGGGCCAGGTGTCCGCCATCAGCCTCATCCGCTCACCCATCTCCGCGTGATCGAGCCAGCGATCCCAGGTGAGGGGGAGCCTGTGCTCGGGATCCGAGCCTCCGCGCTGCTGGGCGCTCAGGTCGGCTGCGCCGGCCAGGGTGATGGCGATGGCCAGAAAGGCCGCTCCTATCCTCGTCATCGTTCTGTTCTCTCTTGCGTGGTCCATTTCCATCACCTCAGCGTCACGGTGGCACTGTCGGTCCCGCCCTTCTGAGCGAGCACCGTGATCTCTACCCTCGCACCATCGCTTCCCCGGATCACCCACTCGAAACGCTCTCGGTTATGCGAGCCGTCCAGCTTCTGAATCGTGCTCGTCTTCGCATCGCCCGTAATCAAGTCCTCCGGTGGAATCTGGATCTGCACGACGGTGGGCGCGACCGAGCGGGAAACCACCCCGTGCTGGAGTGTGGTCGGGAAGTAACCGGAGTTCTCGACCTCGACCGCTACGGTGTAGATCCCGCCCCCGTGGGCCGTGACCTCGGCCTCGACGATCGTCACCCGCGGGAGCATCCCCGCCAGCCGGGCGACGAACTCACCGTGGGCACGTCCCAGCTCCGCGAGATCCTCGGCAGGAGGATTCGTCGTGGCGTAGGGTCGGAACCCGCCGATCTCCACCTCTCCCAGCGAGGTGTGGGTGTAGGCGCCCCACTCCACGAAGGCGTCGATGCCGGCGGAGTCGAGGGCGGAGAGAATGCGGGCATCCGCTCCGGCCGCAGCGCCCCCACCGCCTGGACGGCCTCCCTGGGGCATGGCTCCTCCGCCGCCGGGCCTCGCGCCGCCTCCTGCGGGTCTAGCCCCAGGCGGCCCAGCGCGGGCTCCTTCGGGACGCGCCTCACCGGCGCCCGGGCTCTCCTCGCTCGACTCCTCGGAAGCTGCTGAGGGAAGTCCCCACCCCGGAGTGCTGAAGGAGGGGACGCCGAACTGGAAGTACCCGTACTGGAAGAAGGCGCCTTCCGGCGTTCGGTGGACTCCGACCGACTCGATCCCGGTGATGGACTTGTATGCCTCGGAGGCGGCCTTGAAGTACTCGAGGTCCGCCTGATTGAACGTGGTGGCCGGCCTGCGGCCGGAGCTCGGGTCGTTGTCGCGTCCGGGCTGCGCGCCGCGGAAGCCGGACCCGCCGAACCCGCGGCCGAAGAAGAACCTAAAGCCAGAAGGTCGTTGGGCCACGAAGACGCCGACCTCGAAGATTTCCGCGTTCGATGCGTCCGCGAACGCCGGCAGGTCGAGGGTGCTCGCGTCGGCCAGGTTGCCGCGCGAGTCGGGAGGTGTCACCAGGTTGTCGGTGCGACCGAATGTCAGGATCGCGCCGATATTGCGGTGGGCGATCACGTAGTCCATCAGCGCCCGGCTCTCCGACTCGCTGACCATGTGGGGACCGGCGTCGCGCTGCCAGTAGGGGTACGCATGCTGGAAGTTGCGGTTCAGGTCCACGCCGCCGGGCCCGTCCTCGTTCAGGAACCCGTCGCCATCCGAGTCGGTGCCCTCCCAGTAGAGCGTGTATTCTCCCTGTTCGCCCTTCGTGGGATCCGCCTCCTTCATCAGGCGAATCGGCTACGCGCATGACGGTGATGAATCCGTCCCCGTTCAGGTCCTCGGGCCCGTCCTCGTCGATGCGGCCGTCATTGTCATCGTCGTACGGGCGCGCGTTCCTCGCCCTCTCCCGCACGACCGAAGCGAACATCGCTTCCGCACCGTCGGGGTTCACTCGCGGGAAGACGTAGATGACCTGCTCGTCCAGGATCGTCCCGATCTCTGCTTTCTCTTGCGCTCCGTCGAGGAAATAGCGGATCGTTTCCAGCGCCAGAGCGCTGCCCACCAGGTGGTCGCCCTCGAGATTTCCGACCACCAGGACGGCGGGGCGCTCCTCCAACGGCTTTCCGGATGGATTCCCGATCTCCACGACCCAGATCTCTCGACCCTCGATGGATGTCCCCACCGAGCTCATGCGGGCCATGTCCGAGTCGTTCACTAGAGATCGGAGCTGGCGCGTGAGCTGATCGAAATCCAGGTATGAGGTCGCCTGCGCCTGGCCGCTCCCGGGGAGGGTCAACGCCGACGCCGTCAGGATCATCAGCGTCGCGGCGATCTTCGAGTTGAAGATTCTCTCATTCCACACGGCTTTCTCCTTGTACCGGGTGGAAGCAGGTCAATAAGGTTGTGGGTGCGATACTCCCACTAACGAAACAGCTTGACGCGACGCATCGTTGCGCTGGGTGCGCAACGTCATCCGGACGCGCCCAGCTCACGCAGCCAGGCGCCGATGGCGCGCTCGAAGTACCGCGGATTGAAGAGGGTCCACTCGCCCAGCTCGGCCGGAATCTCGTAGCCGGCGCCCGCCTCCCCCGCGCTCGCCCCCCGCTCGTAAGCACTGCGCGCCGCAGCCTCGATGTCGTCGATCACCGCCACGTATTTCACGAGTTCCGCCGCTTCGGCCAGCGGGCCATGGCCGGGCACGTACATCGACCAGGCGCCGCGCCCGATGGCACGGACCGCCTCGGACAAGATCGAGGGCGTGGCGTCGACGTAGTTCGGGAACATCCCGTTCCAGACCAGGTCACCGCA
>JBDHKT010000058.1:0-7533 GCA_039586255.1 Gemmatimonadota bacterium
CGCGGACCGCGTACGGAGACGGCGGCTGGTGCCTACCCGGAGGAAAGGTCGACTACGGTGAGCTGGTGGAACAGGCCGTGTCCAAGGAACTGCAGGAGGAGACAGCGCTGGAATGTGAGAGCGCTCGCTTCCTTTTCTTCCAGGACAGCCTACCTCCCGAGCCGGGGAGCATGCACTGCATCAACTTTTACTTCGAGTGCTCGGTATCCGGGGGCCTGACGATAAATCCGGAGTCGAGCGAGTGGGCCTGGATCGGGCCCGATGAACTGGACAAGTACGACATCGTCTTCCGTAATGACGAAGCCTTGACTCAGTACTGGGCGCGATAGGTTGACCCCTGATCCCCATTGCGCCCGGCCTGGCCAGGGCGCATTATCGGCGGCGGGTAAACGCTACATGACAATCAGGAGCTAGGCGCGCTGAAATGAGCGACATCTTCGTTAGCTACGCGAGTGACGACCGGGAAAAAGCCAGGCAGGTGGCTGAAGCGCTCGCAGAGCAGGGCTGGTCGGTTTTTTGGGATCGAACGATCCTGCCCGGGAAGAAGTGGCATAAGGTCATCGAGGAAGAACTCGATGTGGCGAAGTGCGTGATCGTGCTTTGGTCACAGGCGGCGGTCAAGTCGGAATGGGTGGTCGCGGAAGCGGGTGAAGCGGCCAACGACGGCAAGCTCGCGCCGGCGATGATCGAGGAGGTCAAGATCCCCCTCCAGTTCAAGGCGATCCAGGCCGCCAAGCTCGTGGGTTGGGATGGGCAGGCGTCGGACCTCGAGTTCCAGCAGCTCGTTCAAGGTGTCGCTCGTATCTTGGGGCAGGCGCCCACGCCGACTGCACCACCGTCTCCACCGTCCCCATCTCCCACTCCGCCGGTGCTAGGCGAGGATGAGGGGGAGGAGAAGAAGAAGAAAAGAAAGGCAAAAGCGCCCAGCAAGAAGAAGAAGCAGCAGATGACTCTTCAGGAGACACTCTCCGCCACCGAGCTGAAGTTCCTGGAGCTGGGCGGTGGCTCAATGGCTTTCCCGTTCGGCGGCGAGCGGGTAGATCAGGTGACGGTCGAGGTCCGCGAGCTCGGCGATGAACTGGTCTACTTCGCCGTCCCGCTGCCCGAGCCCGGGATGTTCGGGCGCGAAGCGGCTCACCACCACGCTCTGCGGGCCAGCTACACGACGAACTTCATCAAGGCGATGACCGTCAAGTCGGGCTTGGCTTTCGCTGCGGAATTGCCCAAGACCGTCGTCACGCCCGCGGTCGCAGAGGGTGTGATCCGCGGACTGGTCTACCTGGCCGACGTCAAGAAGAAGGATCTGACTGATGAGGAGGGCTGCAACTCACGCATGGTCAAGTGCGTACTGGCCCAGTCTTCACTGGTCACGCTGGATGTCGCCAAGACGAAGCGGGAAGTCCAGGCCTTGTTCGAGGGGGCCGGCCTGCAGTGGAGTCAACCTCAGGATGACAGCTTTGTTTTCAAGCTCGATTTCGCCAGCACAGATCTCGATGTCCTGATCCGCACCGGTGAGCACTGCGTCACGATCGTCCTTCCTTTGGGGGGAGTGAAACCGGTCGGCGACAAGAAGAAGTACCTCAGTCACCTGCTCGATCTCAACAGGGTTGCCAACGTTGCCAAGCTTGGCATCGACAGTGACGGAGATGTTGCGTTGCTCTACGAACTGCCCGAATTGCTCCCCGATACCATCGACAACGTCAGGGAGCAGTTCGTCACACTGCTCGCCGGCGTTCTCGCGATGCACGCGGGAGGCGAGTAGCCCCGCGTCAACGTAGTCAAGATGCCGAATAGCAAAAGCTGAGGCACAAGATGGCACTCTCCGATGCCGACCGCATCGATATCGTGGCGCGTAGTCCCAGCGGAAAGGTAGTCCTTGGCATAGTCGCAGCGGAGCCGTGGGGTGATGGGAAGCGTGGGGCTGAACAGCTCACGGGCAAGCTGGTTACCTACCTGTCGTTCATCAAAGGCGAGGAATTCCGGGCGAGGTTCGGATCCGCGCCAGCGTCCGTTAGACTGCTGAGCGTCGAGCAGCCACCCGAGCTCATCAGGAAACTGATTGACGCGACGTCCGCCGCCTTCGGCGTGGAAATCGAGGTAGAGCACGTATCGGCGAACGGCGCCGTCGAGGAGGGTTACGAAGCGGGATCCGCCTTGAAATCGACCAGACTGGGAGCGCCGTCGGCCGTCGCTCGTGTTCGGCGTGTTCGTAACGTATTCGGTGTGCTCGCCTTCTTTGTCGGTGTGCTGGCCGCAGTCTACGCCTACAGTCTGAGCTCGTCCATCGCCCTGGCGATCTACGTCTTTCTCTTCACCAACTACATAGTCTCCCGGGGCGTGGCTGACGTTATCACCGACCCCTACAAGGTCCGGAGGATCCTCTATTTCTCCCTGCAGCCGGCACTCAGCACGGGCGTGCTCTACGCCGTGTACCGGCTGTGGGGTAAGATGTGGCTGGCGGTGATCCTCGGTATCATCCTGGGCGTCTTTCTGCACGCACTCCTCGCTCCGCGGCTTTTCCCACGTATACATATCGAGGAAGGACGGGACTCCGCTCAGCGGATGAAGGAAATGAAAGAGATGAGAGAGCAGCTCAAACGACAGATGGAGGCCTAGGCATCGAGGTCACCGAGACTGCATGGGGTACACGGTGTGAGTAGTGGAACGGAGAAGAGGCGCCGGCGCATCGGCCGTGTCGTGCGAAGACTACAGCGCCTGTGGGGCGACATCGAGTGGCCGCTCGTCGGCGTGTTGTTCGTCGCCGCCCTGGTGTTGGGATTAGTCGGGTTCTACAAGTACTTCGTCGCGGTCGGGGTGCCGAAGTCGCGCTGGGACCTGCTCTATCTGGCGCTTCAGCTGTTCAGCCTCGAATCCGGCTCGCTGGCCAGCGGGGCGATACCGTGGCAGCTCCAGGTGGCCAGGCTGCTCGCACCGGCGGTCACAGTCTATACGGTCATCAAGGCTGTCGCCACCATCTTCGGCGAGCGCTTTGAACGTATCCGAGTGCTCTTCTATGGAGATCACGTTGTCATCTGCGGCCTCGGCCGCAAGGGTTTTCTACTGGCCCGCTCGCTGCTGGCCCGTGGGGACCGCGTAGTAGTCGTTGAACTGGATGCGGAGAACGATCTGATTCAGACGGCCCGTGGGAACGGCGCCATCGTGCTCATCGGTGACCTGCGGGACCCGCAGATGCTACGGCGAGCCAGGGTTCACAAGGCCGGCCACCTCGTGGCCGTCGTCGGTGATGATGGCGTGAATGCCGAAGTCGCTGTGCGGGCTCGCCGATTAGTTGAGGGTCGGTATGGGAGGTCGTTGTCCTGCCTGGTACACATCGTCGATCCGCAGCTCTGCACGCTACTGCGCATGCAGGAGATCGGACGGCGTCAGGATGAAGCGTTCCGGCTCGACTTCTTCAACGTGTTCGAGAGCGGTGCCCGTGCGCTGCTTCGCGAGCGTTCGGTGGCCGAATCTTCGCAGGGAGGGGAGAGTGCAGCTGGCAAGATCGTCGTCGTGGGCCTCGGCCACTTCGGCGCGAACCTGGTCTTGCAGGCGGCACTGGACTGGCGAGCCGCGCGTGGCGAATCCGCGGATCCGCTGCAGGTCGTCGTCGTCGATCAGCAGGCGGAAGCTCTGACGGAATCGTTGCGGCAGAGCAATAAGTGGCTGGACCAGTTTTGCACGTTGACGCCCAAGCAAATGGTGATTGAATCGCCCGAGTTCCGCGAGGCCCACTTCCTGCCAGATTCGGGAGGGCAGGCGGGCGTGGGCACCGTGTATGTCTGTCTGGATGACGATACACTGGGACTATCCACGGGATTGGCGATCCACAGTCACTTGCAGGGAAAGAAGATTCCCGTGGTGGTTCGCATGACGCACGGCGCGGGACTCGCCGCTCTGCTCGGAGAATCGCAACAACGCGAGGGTGAGTTCGCCGGCCTGCACGCCTTCGGACTGATCGACCGGATATGTAATCCGGGCCTTCTCACAGCCGGCGCCTACGAGATCATCGCTCGAGCCGCGCACGAGGAATATGTGATCGAGCAAAAGGAGAAGAAGAAGCTCCCGGCGGATGACCCTTCCCTGGTCGACTGGGACGATCTGCCGGAATCGCTCAAGGAATCGAATCGTGACCAGGCCGCCCACGTCGGCATGAAGCTGCAGGCTGTGAGTTGCGAGCTCGCACCGCTCGGCGACCGTGACGCGGAGTCTTTCGAGTTCAAGGTCTATGAACTGGAAGATTTGGCTGTCATGGAGCATGATCGGTGGGTCAAGGAGCGGCTGCGCAACGGGTGGACTCCAGGTCCGCGAAACCCGGCTAAGAAGACAACCCCGTTCCTCATCCCTTGGGACGCACTTGATGAGGATACGAAGGACAACGACCGCCTCTTCATTCGGCGCCTGCCGCGAATCCTCGCGCGGGCCGGACTTCAGATCGTGCGCATCGAGCGAACGTAGCGCGACGCAGCTGATCTTGCCTTTCCTGCCGAGCGCTCGCTTCCTACCTTAGCCCCACCCGCTGGGGGCGAAACGATGCCGCGCTCGGCGTAGCCGGTCTCTTTCCCGAGGATTTGTGTATGCGAACGGCCGTGGCAGCCACCGCACTGACCCTGCTTATCGCTATGATCTCCGAAGCCGACGCCCAGGAAGGACGACCCTCGACCGTCGCGGGCCGCTCCACGGTCTACGCGCCGCACGGCGCCATCGCCACCAGCCAGCCGCTGGCCAGCGCCGCCGGGCTCGCCGTGCTCCAGCGTGGCGGTAACGCCGTCGACGCCGCCGTGACCGCCGCCGCCGTGCTCAACTTGGTAGAGCCTCACATGACCGGGATGGGCGGCGACATGTTCGCCATCCTCTGGTCCGCGGACGAGGGCCGGCTGCTGGGCTTGAACGCCAGCGGCCGCTCGGGCTCTCTGATGACCCGTGAGGAGCTGCTGCGTCGCGGGCACACGAGCGTCCCGATCCATGGCGCCGAGCCGATCACCGTGCCCGGTGCGCTGTCGGGCTGGGCGGCGCTGCTCGAGCGCTACGGCACGATCACACTGGCCGAGGCGATGGGGCCGGCGATTATGTTCGCCGAGGAGGGTTTCCCGGTGACGCCGATCATCGCGCGCCAGTGGGCGATGGAGGTGGAGAAGCTCAAGCGCGACGAGGGCGCTCGCGCCACGTACCTGATCGGCGGCGAGCGGGCGCCGGAGGCCGGTGAGTGGTTCCGGAACCCGGACTTCGCGGCAACGCTGCGCTTGATCGCTGAGGGCGGCCCGAGGACCCTCTACGGCGGCGAGCTAGGCCAAAGGATCGTCGAGCGCGTTCGGGAGCTCGGTGGGTTCCTCACACTGGAGGATCTGCAGAGCCACGTGCCCGCCTGGGTCGGCCCGATCTCCGTCGACTTCAAGGACTACCGTGTGTACGAGCTGCCACCTAACGGCCAGGGCATTGCGGCGCTGGAGATGCTGCGTATCCTCGAGCCGTACGATCTTGCGGCCATGGGGCACAACTCGGCCCGCTACCTCCATCATCTTATAGAGGTAAAGAAGCTCGCCTTCGCCGATCTCGCCGGCTGGGTCGGCGATCCGGAGCACATGACGGTTTTGCCGGACGACCTGTTGTCGGACGAGTTCATCGACGCGCGACGCGCGCTCATCGACCCGGGACACGCCGCCGAGCGGGTCGAGCCGGGCGCGGCGGCCACGGCAAGCGAGACGATCTATCTGAGCGCGGCCGACCGCCACGGCAATATGATCTCCTTCATCAATAGCATCTACTGGGAGTTCGGTTCGGGTGTCGTTGTGCCCGGCACCGGCTTCGCATTGCAGAACCGTGGTGCCGGCTTCACGCTGGAGCCCGGCTTCGCCAACACCGTCGGTCCGGGCAAGCGGCCGTTCCACACGATCATACCGGCCTTCGTGACGCGACCCACCGCCGACGGCGGCGAGGAACCGTGGCTCGCCTTTGGGGTGATGGGCGGCTCGATTCAGCCGCAGGGCCATGTGCAGGTGCTTCTCAATCTTCTGCTGTTCGATATGAGCCTGCAGGAGGCAATCGATGCGCCGCGCTTCCGCCACCTGGCCGGACTACAAGTGGCGCTCGAGACGCCGATCGGTGACGACGTGCGCCAAGCGCTTGTGGCGATGGGGCATGTGATCCTCCCCGACGGCTCGGTGTCGTTCGGTGGCAGCCAGGCGGTGATGCGGCTCGAGCGCGGCTGGGCCGCGGGCTCTGATCCCAGAAAAGACGGCATGGCCGTCGGCCACTAGAGGAGGGGGCGCACGATGCCGATCAAGGCAGCAGTCATGACGGGCCCCGACCGGGCGATCGAGCTGTGGGAGCTCGACGACCCGACGCTGGAGCCCGGTAGCATCCTGCTCGAGACGGTGGCCAGCGAGGTCTGCGGCACCGACGTTCACATCCACCATGGTCGGCTGGCCGGCGTTCCTTTCCCCATCATCCCCGGCCACGTCAGCGTCGGTCGCGTGCTGGAAACGCGTGGGGTCGAGGCGGACAGCATGGGGACGCCGCTGTCCCCCGGTGACATCATCACGTTCTACGATGTCCACGAGACCTGCCACGCCTGCTACTTCTGTACGGTGGCGGGGCAGCCGAACCGCTGTCCGGATCGACGTGTCTACGGCATCACCTACTCGGCGCACGACGGCCCGCTGGGCGGTTGGGCGGAGCGTATCTACCTGAAGCCCGGGGTCCAGACCTTGAAGCTCCCGGACCCGCTGACGGCCGATGATGTGATCGGCGGAGGTTGTGGCCTCTTCACCGGCTTCGCGGCGGTCGAGCGTAGCGATATGGCGATGGGCGACACGGTGCTCGTGCAGGGGACTGGGCCGGTCGGGCTATCCGCCATCGCCTTTGCAGCGCTGCGCGGTGCAGGCACGGTCGTGGCGATCGGCGACCCGCAGGAACGGCTCGAGCTCGCGACTTTGCTCGGTGCCGACGGTACGATCTCGCTGGGCGACGTATCTCCGGATGAGCGAGAAGCGACAATTCGCGAGCTGACCGCCGGTCGCGGTGTCGACGTGGTGCTTGAGTGCGCAGGGAGCCCGACCGCAATACCGGAAGGTTTCAGGTTGCTTCGCGACGGTGGCACATATGTCATCGCCGGGCACTACACAGATGTCGGCGAGGCGATGATCAACCCGCACATCGATATCAACCGCAAACACGCCGACGTCCGCGGGCGCTGGGGGCTCGACTTCAATCACCTTTACCGAGCGCTTCTCCTGGTCGCCAAGTACCGTGAGCGGCTCCCATTCGCGCGTGTGATCGGCGGTCGCTACGGTCTCGAAGAAGCTGGGAAGGCCTTGGCCGACGTCGAAGCGCTCACCGTGACCAAGGCGATCATCGCGCCGCGTCGACGTTGACGCCGCTCGAGCTCGTGGCGGCGGCCGGCGCGGCGGCCCTCGGCGCTGCCGTGCAGGGCTCGGTGGGTTTCGGACTCTCTCTCGTCGCCGTGCCTCTCCTCTTCCTAATCGATCCCAGCTTCGTCCCGGGGCCCGTGCTCTGTGTGGCAGTCGTACTTACACT
>JBDHKT010000059.1:0-9238 GCA_039586255.1 Gemmatimonadota bacterium
GATGAACTTGACGCCCTTGTCGGGGTCGAACTTCTTCACCGCCTTGAGCAGGCCCTCGTTACCGATGCAGACCAGCTCGGCCAGGTTCAGGCCCCGGCCCTGGTACTTCTTCACGTAGGAGATCACGAAGCGCAGGTTCGCCGTCACCAGGCGCTCGGCGGACCGGCGATCGCCGGCCCGCGCCCGACGGGCGATCTCTCGCTCCGTCGCCGCATCCTCGATTAGCGGGTACTTTTCGACGTCGTGAAGGTACTGGTCGAAAGAGTCTAAGGCCTTGGAGCTAAAGAACATGCTCACGCTGCAACTGCTCGAGGTTCAGTTGGTGGCCAACAAAAGCGCGAGGACCGGACGGCGGCCTCGCGGGGGATAGAAAGACGCCCGAGCGCCATGCGCCTCGCCAGCCAGCCGCCACGTAGCGATACGGGTGACGGGAACGGACGACCTCAAGACGTGAGTAGACAAGACCGTATAGTATATGCCCGTTTCCGGGTCTCGTAAACCCCCGAACAGAAGGCGAATCGCCGTAAAGACCCACCCCCAAACGCCTTCCATTTCCTGAAACAACTGTTCCTACCCCGCGCCGGGGTCCTCTGGTTCCACCCGCCCGGCGCCCGTCTCCGCCAGTGCTGCCAGAATGGCCGGCCCAGGCGGCGCATCGGGGCCCAGGCATAGGCTGTACTGGGTCGGCGTGTCCATTACCACCGTCTCCACCAGCGCCTCATGGTCGGCATGGCCCGCGGCACGCCCCAGCGGAAGGAGCCTGGTCCTGAACCCTCGGCGGTGGGCGAAGAGGGGGGGCCGTTCCCGGGCCACGATGAGCCGGCCTCTGATGTAGAGCCAGCGCGTGCCGACTCGGGCCAGGCTGACCCTGGCGGAGCGGACCCGGCTGAGCGGCACGCCCAGCTCGGCTTCGGCGGCGGCGCTAAGCCAGTGCGGGAGGCCTGCAGGCCCGGTGTCCCACTGGTGGTAGCGCCCGGCGTGGGTGATGACGGCGAGTGAGGCGGCCAGGGCGAGGCGGGCGGCGCCCCAGAGCCGGGGCCACCAGGGGAGTGGCGCGAGCACCAGGACGAGGGCGGCGGCCGCCGAGTAGGGAGGCGCCGTCCAGGCGATGGTCGCGATGAAGGCGGCCAGAAGTAGCTGGGCGCCTGTGAAGCCGGGCAGCTGGGGCGCGGGACCGGCCGTCCGGGAGGCGGTGTGTACGGCCAGGGCAGGGATGTGGACGAGTAGGGCAACGACCAGCGCTGCCAGCGCCGTCCCCCACTGTAGTTCCTGGCCGTAGCCTTCCAGCGATGCCGATGCGAACAGGGCCGCAGCGGCCGGTCGAATGATGGTGTGGGTCGCGCTCCACGTCAGGTCGGCCAGCCTAACCCGGGAGACGAGTAGCTCGACGAGCGCCAGAACGACGAGCGTCCCCCAGACCACCGGCGTGCCGAGCCCGCTCAGCGGCTCCGGCAGCTCGAGCAGTCCCAGATGACTGACGACGCCAGGTAAGGCGAGGGCGGCGTAGAGGCTCAGCCCGATCGCGGCTGCGCAGGCCAGCACGCTCAGCAGGAGGCCGATCGAGTCGGGGTTGATGGTCGGTTCCACGGGTCGTCAGAGGTGGGTTGGCTAGCGCTGGGCGTCCTCGATGGCTGCGAGGATCGCCGCCCGCAGCTCCTCGTACGAGTCGAAACCGGCCAGCGAGCGGCCGCCGAGCACGATCGTCGGTGTGCCCATCGCGCCGGAGGCGAGTGCCTCCCGAAGGTCCAAGTTTACCGCCGCCAGCGTCTCGGGCGCCTCCAGGCAGCCGGCGAACTCCTGCGGCTCGAGCCCCAGGCTCTCGGCATAAGTAAGCGACCCACAGCGAGTCGGCTACGACCGCGCCGGCCCACTCGGGCTGGCGTACGTACAGGTAGTTGTGATACGCCCAGAACCGCCCCCCAGCGCCGGCACAGTGCGCCGCCTTCGCCGTAGCGACTGCGTTCTTATGAAGCGCCGCCAGCGGGAAGTAAACGTAGCGAATGCGAATCAGCCCGCGGTCCACGAACTCGGCGACGATGGCGGGCATCGCCGCCAGCGCGAAGTTGCGGCAGCTGGGACACTCGAAGTCGGAGTAGATGGCCAGCTCGATCGGCGCGTCGGGAGAACCGAGCACCCGGTAATCTGGGTCCTGGGCCCCGATTAGACCGGGGATCAGTAGAGCAGCGATCAGTAGGCAGCGCAATATCATGTTTGTCTTCAATATCCAATATCCGACATTCAGTGTCCTGGTTACCAAGGTAGGCCTCAAGCGTCAAGAACCAAGCCCCATCACCCGCTCTCGGCCCGAAGCTGCCTGACCCGTGCAAGATCATATTCCCGTACAATGTCGGGCGGCCATTCTCTCCCGCACACCTGTGTAATAACCCTATCCAGTTCCGATCGCGCCCGCTCCGCGGTGGCGGGATCGATCCAGTGACGGTCCACCGCCTCATCGAACTCGTCCTGATCGAGGACCTGGAAGCGGCCGTCCACATCGACCCAGAGGTCGAGGCAGAGGTCGAACATCCTCCAGGTTGTCCCCTCCAGCTGGACCGGAGTGATGAGGTTGACGTAGTAGCCGGTGAAGGTGCCGTCCTTGAGGTGGAAGCGCCCCAGATCGTGCCATTCATCCGGGAAGACGAACCAGACGATCGCGGCGCCCGGCTCGTAGACCACTTCCTCGCCGACCGTCAGCGTCGTCTCGACCGTGGCTGGGTCGTGCAGGGTCACCTTGTAATCGGGGCGATCGACCACCAGGTCCTGCACGAAGACGTCCAGTCGGTCGGGCGGCCGGCGGTAGTGGATCTCGACGCGCGGCATCGCCTCAGCCGTAGAACGCCTTGCGGTTCTCCAGGCCGGGCGCCGGCTCGAGCCGCGGCCCGGCGTCGGCGGCGTAGTGACACAGCCGCTCGCGCACGCGGTCGAGGCCCAGGGAATCGGCGTAGCGCAGCAGGCCGCCGCGGAAAGGCGGGAATCCGGTGCCCATGATCATCGCGACGTCGAGCGTGCCCGGCGAATCGACGACTTCATCATCCAGTATGCGCGCCGCCTCGTTGATCATGCTGAAGACCATCCGCTCCTCGGCTGCGGCAGAACTGGGTGGCGTGCCCGTCGACTCCCGGCGAAGCAGTTTCTCGACCTCCGGGTTGACGCCCTTCGACTCTTTGCCCTCGTAGCGGTAGAAGCCCAGGCCGCCTTTCCGCCCGGTCACGCCGGTGGCCAGCACCTCACCCATGGCCGGGGCCGGCGTGAACCGCTGGCCGAGACTGCTCATCATCGTCTGGCTGACCTCGGCGACGACGTCGAACCCGATCTCGTCCAGAAGCCGCAGCGGGCCGACGGGCATCCCGAACTGTGACATCGTGCGGTCGAGACGCTCGATCGACATCCCACCCTGGAGCAGACAGCCGGCCTCTGTCAGGTAGGCGGCGAGGATTCGGTTGACCACGAAGCCCGGAGAGTCCTTCACGACGACGGGCGTCTTGCCTAGATGAACTACGAGCTCGAATGCGGTCGCCAGAGCGTCGTCCGAAGTCTGCGCCCCACGCACTACTTCGACCAGCGGCATGCGGTGCGGCGGGTTGAAGAAGTGGAGGCCACAGCTGCGGTCCGGGTGGCTCATCTCGCGCTGGAGCTCCGAGATCGAGAGGGCCGATGTGTTGCTGACGATCAGCGTCGTCTCGGGTACGTTCTCTTCGATCGTCTTGAAGACTCTCCGCTTCACGTCCATCAGCTCCAGCACGGCCTCGACGACGACGTTCGCTCTCTCGATACCGTCGTAGCTGGTGGCGCCCCTCAGGCAGTCCTGTCGTTCCTTGAGCTCGTCGGCGGACCAGCCGGTGCGCTCCGCCGCCGTCTCGAGGAGTTCCTTCGCTCGATCCACTCCCGCGTCGACCCGCTGCCGTTCGAGGTCCACGACGCGAACCGGAATGTTCTGGTAGGCGAAGAGCTCGGCGATCCCGGCGCCCATGAGGCCGGCGCCCACGACGCCGGCCCGCTTGACCATGGCCGGCTCACCGGCGGGTGTACGTTTGCGGGCGGACTCGGTGAGCTCATAGACAGCGATCAGGTTCTTGCACTCCGGCGTAACGGTAAGCGCCCCGAACACCTCGGCTTCCTGCGCGTATGCCACCTCGAGGGACTGAGTGAGGCCGCTGACGGTGACGTCGAGCGCGGCCGGCAGTGCCGGATAGTGCCCTTTCGTACGGGCCGCCACAGCCTTGCGTGTGAGTCGCAGGATGAGCCAGCGGGCGGGTGCCCCTTCCTGAACGGCTCGGGCGACGAACGAGCGGCGACGACGTCGCGGCTTCACCCCGGTCCCGGCGAGCTTCTTGGCGAAGGCGCCGGCCTCCTTGTCGAAGCGGTCGGGTTCGAACAGCTGATCGACCAGACCCAGTTTCAGAGCGCGCTTGGCGTTGACCTGTCTGCCGGAGAGGATCATATCGAGTGCGGGGCGCAGGCCGATCAAGCGCGGAGTGCGGACGGTGCCGCCGAGGCCCGGAATGATGCCGATTTGCGTCTCGGGGAATCGGAGTCCCGTACGCGGGTGGTCGCTGGCGACGCGGAAGTCGCAGGCGAGTACGAGCTCCAGGCCGCCTCCCACACAGATGCCGTCGATCGCCGCCACCGTGGGCACCGGCAGCCGCTCCAGCCGCAGGAAGATCTCCTGGCCGCGGCGCGACAGCTCCGCGCCCTCGGCTGCGCTCTCGATCGCCGCCAGCTCGTCGATGTTGGCGCCGGCGAGAAAGTTGCGATGTTTGCCGCTCCGGATGAGCAATGCCTGGACCTGCCCGCGGTCCACCGCCGCCTCGATCGATGCCAGAAGCTCGTCCAGCCCGAGCATCACCTCGCGCGTCAGCAAGTTGACCTTGGAATCGGGGCGGTCGAAGGTGAGTAGGGCGAGGCCGTACTGGATCTCGAGCTGGAGGTCGGGGACCGCTTCACTCATCGCTTGGACCTCCCTGTGGCGGGTTGGGCGGGCGGCACCCCCGGGGGCGCCGCCCGCTCACTTCGGCTCCGGAGACCGGCCGGCCTCAGTAGATGGGGCGGACCTCGGCGTTGGAATTGTCGATCACCAGCGTGTCCGCGCCGCCCGTCGACTCGTATGGCACGTTCCAGTACAGCTCCTCGAAAACAAGCACGGAGCGCGTATGGATCCACCAGGTGCCGCGCGGCACGCGGAAGAAGGCCCAGCCGCTGCCGTCGGTCGTGTCCTCCAGCGCCTCTCCCAGCAGCTCGACCAGGCTGTCAACGACCTCGCCGTAGTCCACGAAAGCCCGCTCCTCCCACGCCTGCAACACCGCATTGAACGAGTCGGCCCGCGCCCGGTACGTCCCCTGCAGCCCGGTAAACTCATCAAAGTAGCGCGTCTGGGTCCGCTCCAGACGGCCAACCTGCGAGTCGAGCCGGTCGAACTGGCTGAACAGCCTGGCGTACTCGGTGCTCGACCGGTCCATGTCCCGCATGCGCTCCGATAGCGACTGCAGCTCCGAGCGCACATCGTTCCAGGCGCCCTCCGCTTCCGTCCACCGCCCCCGGGCGGCGGAAACCGAGTCGCGGAGCTCGATCAGGTCCGCCGGAGGCTGCGGCTCGGGCTCGGTCGCCTGGGCGGTGAATGCCGAGAAGAGCGAGTCCCGGTCGTACGGCAGCGCCGTGATGGTCAGCTGCGCACGGCCCGTCACCTCCCCTTCGGCGTCCTCGGAGACGGCCCGAACTGCCAGCTGGGTAGAGCGGCTGCACGCCGCCAGCATGACCAGCGCGGCGAGACCCAAAACCCAACGCTTGTTCATTGAGCTCTCCCAGATTAAAGTTTCTGCTCGCTGAATCGACGGAACCTAGGAAGGAGCCTGGGAGTTTTCAAGCTCCCGGCGTGACCCTGCCGGGACAGGGCGGTAGACACCTGCGGCGATCCGGCAGGGTAGTCTGATAGGAGATGTGGTGGAGGCCTGTGAATATCGATCTTGAGACGCCTAGCGGCCCGACGGCACCCGCTCGCCGCCGGCGTCCGCCGGCGGCCGTGGCGCGGCGCGTACTGGCGCCCCTGCTGGCGGCCTCGACCTTGGCGGGCTGCGGCTACGGCCGCATCCACGAGCTGGACGAGCAGGCCCTGGAGGCGCGCTCCGAGATCGAAATCCAGCTGCTGCGCCGGGCTGAGCTGGCCCCCACCCTGGTCGAGACCGTCCAGCGCTACGCCGAGCTCGAGTCGACGGTGGTCGATGCTGTGGCGGATTCACGGGTCGGCCTGGTGGCTGCCGTCAGGTCCACCGATCTGTCGGCTATGGAGTCGGCCAGCGTCTCGCTATCCGGTGCCCTGAGTGAATTGCTGGCAACCGTCGCCGGCTACACGGATCTCCAGATCGACCCGGGCTTCCAGCGCCTGCTCGTCCAGTTCGAGGGTACACAGGAGCAGATCGCCCTGGCGGGTCGCAGCTACAACGAGGCCGTGCGTCTCTACAACGAGTATATCGCCGGCTTCCCCCAGGTGCTCACCGCCAAGGTCATCGGAGCCGACCCGCGCCGGCCGTTCGAGGCGTCGGAGGCCGCCGACTCGGGTCCCCCGGCCGACCTATGACAACACTAGCCCAGTAACCGCTTCACCAACTCGAGCCCGATCAGCACGATCAAGGGAGACAGATCGATACCTCCCATGTCCGGTAGAGCCTTGCGCGCCGGCTCGAGCACCGGGTCGGTCAACTTCTTCAGCAGGTCGATCACCGGCTGGTCCGCGTCCGGCGATACGAACCAGGAGAGGATGACACGCAGGAGGATGAGCCCCTGGTACAGAGTGATGAGGGTTACTAGAAGTACGCCGATTCTCACGAGTCCCACCGCCTGTTCGGAGTTGGTCCGCTGGTCAACGTCACTACGGCGGCGCCCAGGCGGCAGTTTCAGCCGGCCGGCCGCCGTGGATTGTGGGGACGCTCACCTTTTTGACGCCGGCGACGGTTCGCCGCTAGAATTGGTGGCTTCTGGCGAACGATTCTCGACACCGGAAAGGAACGCCGATGGCCTCTCGCGACGAGAAGCGACAGCTCGTTCGGTACCTGTTCCTCAAGCTGGACCCCTTGTGGCGGCGGTTGAGCGTTGACAGGCAGATCGAGCAGAAGGTCGAGCTTGCCGATACGATTCGCACCTTCCAGGCGAGATGCCTGCTCAGGTCCTACAGCACGATGGGACAGAATTTCGGTGGGTTAACTTCGAAGTGCGTTTGGGAATCTCGAATTTCTATTCGGGGACCAGTGCAACATGGGAGGTGGGGAAGCGGGAAGCGGTTCTATACCTCCACGGATTCCACGGAATCCACGGATTCCTCGGGTTCCCGGATCTTCGGATTCCCGAACTCCCCAATTCCCGAATTCGGAACCCCCAAAAAAATAGAGCGGGACCTTTCCCGCTCTCTCGAGTATTCAGGAGCCGTTCCCGAACTCTACTCGACGATCACCGTCTCCAGCCGGTAGTTCTCCGGGTTCACCGCTCTGCCGTCCACCAGCACCTCGTAGTGCACGTGCGGGCCCTTCGCCAGCCCGCTGCTTCCCACGTGCGCTACGACGTCGCCGCGGCGCACATCGTCGCCGACCTTGACCTTCAAGTTCCGCTCGTTGTGGGCGTAGCGCGTCTTGATGCCGTTGCCGTGGTCGATCTCAACCGTCCAGCCGTAGCCGGGCCGCCAGGCCGCGTACGTCACTCGGCCGTCGGCCGTCGCCACCACGGGTGTGCCGCGGCGGGCCGAGAGATCGATACCTTCATGTGGACGACGAACGTTGAGGAGGGGGTGCCAGCGACTGCGGCTGAAGGAGGAGCTCAACCACCCGCTGGTGGGGTCGATCGACGGGTAGCTGGCCAGCCAATCGCTGTGAGCCTCCATCGCCTTCGACGCCTCCTGCAGACTCGCCTGTAGCAGGTTCGACTGCCGAAGCAGGCGGTTCAGGTCGGTCGTCGTGCTGAACACCTCGCCGCCGAGGTCCGCATCCAGCTCCAGCAGCGGCTCGCTTCCGATCGAGCCGGTGCCCGGTCCACCGATACCCACCTCCCGCACATCCGGGTCGCTCTCCGGTAGCCCCGCCAGTAGCCTGAAGCGCCGGTCCCGCTCCGATATACTCGTCAGCGACGCGCTCAGCTGGTCCACCGTCTCCCGCATCCGCTCCACATCCGCCACCAGCAGCGCGTTCTCCCGCTCCAGCCTCTCCGTCTGCGCCAGGTCTCCCAACTTGAGGAGCAGCACCGCAGACGCGACCAGGATGAACAGGAGGAAACCAGCTACCCCGGCCACCGCATAGCGGAGCACACGCTTAGAGATCTGCAGCGAGTGTGCCGGCTGCGGTGAGTCGGTGATAACTAGGAACGTCAGGCGGTGTCGTTCCATTCGCCGTTCGGGTTCGCGAAGCATGTTTACGGACAAGTCCATCGGCGACATCACGCCTGTCCCTCAGGCGAAATACTTCCGCCTCGAGGGGTCACGGCATGCCGATGGAGGAGGGGCGGCGCCACGTTAACAGCTTATTGCGGCACTGTCAAGCTACCGTGCCGCCCCGAGATAGTGCAAACTCTGTACCCTGTTAGACAATTACGTGTAAACATTTGTAGTTGAACGAGTTAGACCTGGCGAAAGGGGCCGAAAAAGGCGCCTTTTCCGGTAATTATTGACCATGCAATAGGAACTTTTGCCCGAATTTTCCGACCCGGCCATCGCCCCCGGTTGCGCGTTCGCGAGGGCCCCGGCAGTATTGAGGCGGTCCCACCAGACACGGGTATTGGAAAGGGGAGCCGCCCTCGTGCCGGCCCCCACCGGAGAATCCAAGTGCTTGGAATCTACATACTTGCCGCCATGGTCGGCGGTGGGCTGCTCGCCTTCTCGGTGCTGAGCGGCGCGCACGACGGCGGCGATGTCGACGTTTCCGGAGTCGACGTGGACGTGGCAGGCGCCGACGTGCACGTCGGGGGGTTCGACGCGGACCATGACGTGGATGTCGGTCACGGTGGGGCGGGCACACTGGTGCTGGGTTTCTTCCGCCCGCGCAACCTCATCTTCTTCCTCGCCGCCTTCGGTGTCACCGGGACCGTACTGACCGTGACCAACGCGTCGACGCCGAGCGCGACGCTCCTGCTATCGGCGGTGATGGGCGGAGGCGCGCTGCTGCTGACGCACTCGGTCTTTAGCTGGCTGAGGCGCAGTGAAGTCGGCATAGACACGGTGGGCGACCGTGAGATGGAGGGTCATACGGCGAGGGTCGTGCTGCCG
>JBDHKT010000060.1:0-14149 GCA_039586255.1 Gemmatimonadota bacterium
TCGTCGAGATACAGTCCGTCGATATGCTGATTGGATGCCAATCAGGAGAGTCCTTCGATATATTAGTTCGTCCGGCGTGACGTACCCTTGTTGAGCATGGCGGCGTCGTCGACCCGCCAGGCATGCCAGGCCGAATGGTAGTCGCTCTCGAGGTGCTCCTGCATCCACGAATGTCCACCACCTTCACCGTCGTTCAGAATCTCCGCGCCGAGGCTGCGAAAAGCGAATAGTTCATGCGCCCGGTAGGTCAGCTCGCGGATCGTGTAGTAGAGCTTGACTTTGATCCCCTTCTCATGCGCCTCGTCGATATACGCGGCTTGTTGCTCGAGGTTGAAGAAAGGATAGTTGATATAGGGGTTGATTTCGTTGGCGTGATGGATGTTGACGACCGTGCCACCCCACGCCTTGACGGAATCGACCGGGACGTATTGGTGCACGAAACGCGTATTGAAGTGTTCTCGGGTATCGATAGGCTTGAACGGCGTGATGAGAAACCGAACGTTGAAGTGCAACGTGTCGTGGGCGGAGAGGCTCCGGGCCCCCGAGTAGTTTACGGCGGTCACCGCTCCAGGTTCCGCCCCGATGCGAATGCCACCGCGTCCACCGTTGAACCAGGACGGTGGCATGTGGAGCGGTTGATTCTGGTAAAAGTTCGTGTTGAGTGGTCGTTCATAGTTCTCATCACGCAGAACGTACTGGAGCCCTTTGTGCACCCCCCCGAGCCACACGCCCTCCTGATGGTTCTCGATCTTCCACTTCCAATCGACGCGTGGCGGACGCACCCCGCCCCGGAATCCGAGCCCCAGCATGTATTTCGCCCCGTCGGGGACTAGCGATACTGGAAGGACGATGTCGTCGACGTCCAGATCGCGAAGCGGGACGAGGGTAATGCGGTAGTCCAGCATCCCGTCGTACTCCAGCGTGCCGTCAACCTGCATCGACAGCCTTTCCGACCTGCTCTCTGCAGTCCATCGCGCACGCCCACGGGTCTCTTGCTTGACCTCGTATTCGGCGGCCTGGAAGCGTTCCAGGCTTCCGCCGACGATGACCTCCAGCGTGAGCGGGCGGGCAAGCAGAGTCTCCGGTTCGTCGGCGAGATAGGTGAGTTCGGGAGTGTAGTAACTCAGAATACTCTCGGGGAGCCCGGATGCCGCGAGGTCGACCCTGCGACCGATGATCGACAGCGAATGCCCATCGATGCGAACCGGTTCGTACGGCTCGATGATGAGATCGGGATCGGAACCGGCCGTGGAGTTCAACCAGGCGAGACGCGTCATCAACTCCGGGTAGTCGAAACCGGCGTTCCGCACGCGCCCGTCCTCGACCTCGAGCGAGATCCTGATCGTCTTGCTCCCGCGTTCCCGGGTGGAGACGGTGACCTCACCTTCATACGTACCGGGGCGCTGGTCCTCCCGAACCCGAAGTCCGATCCAAAGGGGTTGTACGGCGCCGGCCGGAACCGACACGTCCTTCTCGAACCGCTCTCCCTTCTCGTTCGTGCCGCCGCAATTGAAGCAGGTCAGGGTCTCGTACCATTCCGTTGGGAAACCATCGAACGCGACGCGGAGATCGTTCAGCGGGGCGTTCCCTGCTACCGCGACGAGTTGGAACGCGAAAGACTCGTCCCGCAGCACGCGGCTCTGGAATACGTCGGTCGCGCCGCGATCCACCCAGTGCCGGGGGAGGAAGCGCCGCATACGAACCGGGTAGTCGCGGTGCTCCGGAATCAGCGCCCACCCTTCGGTCGCCCTCGACATGAATTCGGCCGTCTCGCTATCGCTCGCAATCACTTCCATGGGGAAGAAGCTGTGGAACTCGCTGACGGACTGGATGTGGGTCGTCCGTGCCCGCGGGAGATCAGCCGGGGATACGGATCGGATGGAGCGCGTCCAGGATGAATCAGGCTCGAGGGCTGCATCCGGATAGGTTACTCGCGGATAGTAACCCCCGCTGGAACCCCAGGGCATATAGTACACGTGGTAGACGGACGAATTCGGATTCGGCTGGAACACCACGTCACCCGACACGTTCTCGACGCGAACCGCCATGGCGTTCCGCACCGGTTCACCAGACGCGGCATCGACGACGACGATGGATTTCGCAGCAGGGTCGGGGTCGTGACGGCGCCATGGAATGGTGACAAACACAGCGTCGGCGTCATCCATATGGTCGGTTACCACCACGGCGCGATGGTTGCCCCACGACTCACCCTCCCTCGAATACGACACCATCGACCGTGTTTGGGATCGCGGGAGCGCGGTATGGCTCCCGCCTCTCCGCCGACGGCTCGGCGCACGAAGCTGCGAACAGGACCGTTGAGAAAACCAGACTTCGATATCTGAATCGCATCCTACTGACTCCCAAGGACGAGGACGTCAGAAGATGCCTGGGTAGGTGGTGAATAACAAGCGACGTGGCGATTGGGACCGCGACTCGCTAGGCCTGCTTCACATGCTTCTCCAGCCTAAACCACAACCACACCAAGCCAGCCAGAAGCCCGCCATATAGCGGTATGGCAAGCCAATCTTCGTGTCGAAATGCCTGACCCATGCGATGTGATGTCAGAAAGGCAAGGACCGTACACGCCACAAGAGCCCCTGCATTGATCAGTCTCGTCAGTCTATCCATCGTTCATCTCACTTCCCGCCTTGCTCGGCTCTCGCCGTGCGTACTCGCCTGCGACCTGCTTAACCTCATCAGGCCCGTCTTGAAGCCCACCGAGAGATAACCGTGCGGGAAGGACCTTCGATTCGCTCGATATGGACCGTCTCGGCGGGCTGCTCGATTACCATTCTCTCCCCCGCCATCTGATCCAAGAAAAGCAGGAACTCCGGTGCACATAACTAGTACCCCGAAGACCGCCTTTTGATCGCATGGATCTCGTGAAAGGACCAGGCCTTCCTGACTCGCAGCCAGCTTGGCCAGTCTCGCGCCGTGGCTCCAGATAGCTTAGTTTGAAAGCGAATCTCGAAGGACCGGCTTGACATCTCAAGCCGACGACAGACCGGAAGAGACGTTTCGATTGCCACTCCCACCTTCCAGGTGCTTTGGCGTCGTCTCTCGCCTGTCCTCGGTGCCAAGAGGTCTATTTCAATGAAGTCCGCCGGCTACGACCCCTATTACCGTTTTGCGGCGGCGCTGATCGCCAGCGCGATCAAAGCCGCGCGAAAGATCGAGCAGCCGTGCAGCCACGACACACAGGTGAGCGCGTTGAGGGCTATCGCGTGGCTGGCGTGGCCCGGAGCTGGGGACCAGTGGTTTGACATGGCAGGCTTCGAACAGGTGGCGCTCCTGGAGCATCTTCCCCTGGACCGCTGGGTCAAGCGGGGGCGCGAGCTGTTGACGACCAACCCACAGCTGAAGAAGGCCATGACCTGACGCCAGCCCGATCTGAGCCAACGAGGCCAGTCCAATGAAAATTGGGCGAGCTTCTAGTTTTGAACCACCACAGCAAGAAGGACTCCAGAGTGAATATCTACGTAGGAAACCTGTCTCGCGACGTCACCGAAGAGGATCTACGAGGAGCTTTTGAAGCCTTCGGACAGGTCGCATCCGTAAACATCATAACGGACAAGTTCAGTGGCGAGCCAAGAGGATTCGCGTTTGTGGAGATGCCCGCCAAGACCGAAGCAGAGTCCGCGATCAACGACCTGAACGGAAAGGACTTGAAGGGACGAGAGCTCAACGTTAACGAGGCTCGCCCCCGCACCGAAGGGCGTCGAGGCGGAGGAGGCCAAGGTGGTGGAGGCCGAGGTGGTGGAGGGCGGGGCGGCGGCGGAGGAGGCCGCGGTGGTGGCCGGCGGTCCTGGTAAGCCGCGCTCGGCTCGCGCTCGATTCGGTAGCGGTCGACCAGGGCGGCTTTGAGACGTGCTGACAGGCGGCGAGCAACGAGCGCCGCCTTTTGAGGCCGGAGTGCTCGCACCCGGCGCGGCCCATTGTTGTTCAGGTTGGAGAATGGGAACCGAGGCCGACGATGAGTTGGTCGAGCAGCCGCTCTTGTGCGTCGTACGGGAGGTCGCCGTAGATCCCCGCGACGTAGCGGCTCGTGCCCACCACGATCCCGGATCCCAGACCGGGATCTGAGAACTGGAAACCACCGACGCCGATCGAAGGGACATCGCGGACGACCACTCCCCACTGCGACTGGTGGGTGCGGAACTGGGCCATCGCTTCAGTGGCGAGCGCCTCGCTCCCCAAATCGCTGAAGAACAGCTGTGCCTCGTGACCCGCGATGTCGTACGTCGCCAGGACACCGCCGGGCAGGAACGCGTAACCGAGGAGGTCCCCAGCCACATAACGCTCGCTCCGCGGGACCAGGCCGTCGGACGGCAGCGGCTCGAGGATCGTCGGGAGCGACGCGTCGCCCGTGACCTCGCCGTAGACCCCCGCCACGAGTCGCTCCAGCATCCCGATCAGCGCGGGGCGGTCGTCGTCGGCCTCGGCGTACACGTAGACATTGCCCTTCCATGCCTCAGCTACGGTTCCGGATCGGTGTCCCTCGACTCCCCACTCCTTGGCCGGGGCGCCCGGTGGCCTGCCACTTCTGTAGATGCCGAATGCGCCCAACTCACTGCCCATGTCGAAGACGTCCAGGGTAACGCTGGCGAGGAGATCACCTCCGAGTTCGTACCGGACGTGCATCAGCTTCCGAAACCCGTACTCCAGGTACCGGGGCGCAGCGCCGTCGAGGTACTCGTACAGGGTTTCGGGGAGGTACTCGATGGGTCCCACGGCGGCACTCCACCCCTCGAGTGAGGACGGTGCCGGGAGCAGCCGCACGAGGTCAGTGTCGGTGGGGGTCCGCTCTCTGCTCTCCGACCCGCAGCCGAACAGGAGTACCAGAGCCACCGCGCAGCAGACGTGCCGTTCAGCCATCCGTCTCCCTATGCCCTCTTCATGCTGAGCAGCCCATGGGCCTCCACCAGCTCGGCTCGGACCCGGCGGCCGAACGGGCACCCAGCGTCGCACGGGCCCGGGCATCGATAGCACATGTCCGCCGAGCACTGTCCGGGAAGCGCGCCATACAGCTGCATGGAGTGCTTCTCGCGGCCGTAGTACTTGAAATACATGGCGTACCGCATCACGTCGGCAATCGCGACGTCGTGCGGGCAGTTGGCCTCGCAGGTGCCGCAGAACCGGCAGTACTTGTCGTGCATCTCCCGCGCATAGCGGCGCAGCATTGCCGCCTCAGCCCCGTTCAGTTGCGAGCCCACCGCCGCCGTGTACTCCCGGATCTGGTCGAAGTTGGTGATCCCTACACACACGCTGGCCACGTCAGGGTTGGTGAGCGCCCACTTGACGGTGGCCTGGCGGAACGACAGCCCACCGGCCTCGAGATCCCTGATCTCCTGCTGGCGGTTGCCCGCGTTCGTCTTGAACACGATCGTGCCAATACCGCGCTCCGCTGCCCGGCTGAGGATCTGGTCCTGGTCCGGATATGAGACGAAGTCGTACTTGGTGAAGAATACCTCGAACCGGCCGTCGTCGATGGCGGCGTTGAGACATTCCTGCATCCCACCATGGTGGCCGGACAGGCCGAGATGCGACACCTTGCCAGCCCGCTTGGCTTCCTCGAAAGCTTCGAACAGCGGCTCGACCCGAAGGTCGTCCGGCGAGCCGATGTCGCTGGTGCGGTAGATCTCCACGTGATCGGTGCGAAGGCGGCGTAGGCTGGCGTCGATGGAGTCCAGAAGACTGCGCTTGGTAGCGCCGGGTCGGACAATGGCACCGGTATGCAAGACCAGTTGCTCGCGGCGGCTGCCGATCGTCCTAATCGCGTCGCCGATCAACTCCTCCGCGCGCCCGTACCCCACTCTGTAGTCAGTACAGACGGTGTTGATTCCGGCATCCAGGGCGGCTAGCAGCAACGCCGGGTTGTCGAACCCGCTAGTGCCGAAGGAGATCTCCGAGACCCGCAGGCCGGTGTTGCCGAGGGGGCGGTACCGCATTTCGGCCTGCGCGGTGCTTCCCTCGCTTTTCTCACCGGACGCACCGCACCCGATGGCGAGGCCGGAGGCGGCTACGCCAAGCTGCAGAAACCTGCGGCGGTCGATCCTGTTAGAGTCGGCGTCGTGGAAAATTTCGGTTTTCATTGAACTCTCTGATCGCGGGTCTTCGGGGGTTAGACGCTGACCAGCGCCAACCAGCGCTGGTGGGCCCCTGAGGCGCTGGGAGAACCTCTGCTGCTTCAGCTGCCCCTGAGTTTTCCCCCTTCTTCTTCGAGCCTCGCCAGCTCCTGCTGCCGCAGCTCCCGACGAAGGATCTTGAGCGCTGCGCTCTTCGGGAGCCCGTCCCGGAACTCGATCCGCCGCGGAACCTTGTAGGCGGCGAGTTGCGTCCGACTGTATTCCACCAGCTCTTCAGCCGCCACGATGTGCCCCGGCTTCAGCACGACGAACGACTTGACTGTCTCACCGCGCCGTGCGTGGGGAACGCCGATCGTCGCAGCTTCCAGCACGGCCGGGTGGGCCACGAGCACATCGTCCACTTCGTCGGGATAGATATTGTAGCCGCCCGATATGATCACGTCCTTCTTCCGCCCGACGACGTAGAAGTACCCGTCCTCGTCGGTCACGGCGATATCACCGCTGCGGAGCCAGCCATCGCAAATCGTGTCTTCGGTCACGTCCGGCCTGTTCCAGTAGCCCTTCATGACCTGGGGGCCTTTGATAAGCAGCTCGCCTTGTTTTCCAGGCGGCATCTCTGTCCTGCCATCCTCGAGAGCCACCACCTTGGCATCGGTTCCTGGCAACGGAACGCCGATGCTACCCGTTTTACGCCTACCCAGAAGCGGATTAGCGTGAGTCATCGGTGACGTCTCGGTTAGTCCGAATCCCTCGGCGATCTTGCTACCCGTCAGGCGCTCGAACTTATCGCACACATCGCCCGGCAAAGGCGCGGATCCACACACGCAGAACTTGATACTCGTCAGATCAATCTTCTCGATACCGCGACGGTTGTTTATTGCGTTGAACTGCGTCGGCACTCCCGGAAACACCGTCACCCGGCGCCTGGCGATGCTCTTGATCAGCTGCGGGAAATCTCCCGGGTTGGGCACCAACACCATCCCGCAACCGGCATAAACCGGCACGTTCATGCTCACGGTCATCCCGAATGCGTGGAATAACGGCAAGCAGGAGAGCCACACTTCTTTGCCACGCTCCAGGTTCGTGAACCACGCGCCGGCCTGCTGGACGTTGTATGACAGATTGCGGTGCGTGAGCATGGCGCCTTTCGAGACGCCCGTGGTGCCACCCGTATACTGAAGTACGGCGACGTCATCCATCCCGATCTGCACCTCGGGTGGGTTGGGCGGAGTCGTTTTGATGAGCTTCCGCATCGAGTGAGTCCGCTCGTCGGTTTGGACCTTTGCCATCAACGGCGGATTGGCCTTCTTGAGCTTGAGTGGCACCAGCAGGTTGAGCGGTAGACCCAGATACTCCGGGATCGAGGCGATGACGTAGTGCTTGACCGGGAGCTTGTCGCGAATGGGCTTGATGCGACGCTCGAACAGATAATCCGTCACCACCGCCAGGGAGCAGCCGGCATCGTGCCACTGATGTTCTATCTCACGCTCCACGTAGAGTGGGTTCGTCATCACGACCTGGGCCCCGAGGGAGAGCGTGGCGTAGTATGCGATTACGGTTTGAGGCATGTTGGGGAGCTGGATTGCGACCTTGCTGTCCTTCGCCACTCCCAGCATGGCTAGCGCCGTCGCGAATCGATCGACATCCTCCTTGAACCGCCGGTAGCTTACGCGGCGGTTCATGAAGATCAGGGCAGTCGCATCAGGGTATCGGGCGGCGGAGCGCTCGAGGAAGTGAGGGATGGGCACATCCTCAAAGTCGATGCTCGCTGGAACACCCGTCTCATAGAACTCGTGCCAGATGCGTTCTTCCATTCTCTATCCTCAACTACTCACTCTGCCAAAAAGTGAAGGACAAGACGTAGAGTGCCAGAAACAGACTGGCCGCGCTAACGCCTACGATGTGGAAGGATCTTCTGCGCGTCGACGCGAGCGCGACACAAAGAACCACCGCTACTCCGCGCAACAGACTCTGCGACGACAGGAACAGCGTATCGAGCACCCAGGGCCGGAACACGAGAGTAGTCACTAAGTAGAGCGCGCCAAGACCCCAAAGCAGGGAGCTGTGTTTGTAGTAATACTCTTCAAGATCCCAGTCCGCGACCGACTGTGGAAAGGCAAGATAACCGAGCAGAAACAGCAAGACAGGGCCACTGACGAACAACAGTAGGCCAACAAAGTTCCATTGGGCGATTTCTCGGAGTCCCCAAGAGTCCCACCAGTGCTGGACTAGAATCACGAGGATCAGGGTCACCACCACGGCGTGGATGCCATAGACGCGTACGGCGCCCCTTGATCGAAGCAGCTGGCCCAGACCCGTGAGCACTTCCGACAGCCCCAACCCAATTATGATCGAGTCGAGAACCATAAGAAAGTCGAATAGTCGCATAAGCTTGCCGCCCTCCGCGAGCGCCAGCCAGGATGATCAGGCGCGTGAGATCAGGCGAATCCTGTCGACGATCCGGAATGCTACCGCTTTGCGGCAATGCAGAGTGGCTCCGTCCACATTGACTGGAAACGGATCTCCCGAATCGGGTTCGAGTACCAGAGACTTGACTGCCGCGTAGGACTCCATTCCCCACTCTTCCGGGTCTTTCATAATCGAGGCGCTGCGTGCGCGCCGCGCCTGCCCAAGCAGCCTGCGGACGCCGAGGTCCCTGAGAGCGAAGAGATAGAAGCTCCCAGAACCGAGGGGCTGCGAGGAGTAGGGGAGCTCGGGGCCCAGGTAGCCGTTCACCAGGATCAAGGCCTGGTAGGCGTTCTCTGAGGCCAGCGCCCCATCAACCTGGATACTCCACGTTCGTTTCCCGCTCCAGGCTCCCTTGAGCAGCTTATCCAGGACGGCCAGCGTCATCCCTGCAGTGAAGGGACCGAGATCGCCGAAGATCTGGCTGAGAACGCCCTTGTAGTACTTCATGAACCTGTTTTCGGTGTAGTGGGGAATCCGCCCGAAGATCTCCGCGCCACCGTAGCCCACTAGGTGCCGCGGCGCGTCGCCCTCACCCGCGCTGCTCGCGAGGATAACGTCGCACGGCACGGTTCGGTTTTCCCGTATCGAGTCGACAAAAACTTGCACCGCACTTTCGATCTCATCGGGCATTCCGAGGACCTTGCCAATCAGATCGGCCGAGCCCTTCCGCAGGAAGCCTAGCAGAATCTCACCGAGCGGTAGCCCTGAGTCGCAGCAGCCCTCCAGGACACTGTTGAAGGTCCCCGAGCCGCCTGCCGAGATGAGGATTCGCCCTCCCTCCTCTATAAGGGTGCGGGCTTTCTCCCGCGCCTGTCGGTGGCTGTCCGCCACGTGGAGCCTGACATCTTCCATCCCGTGTTCGCGGAACAGGGGAGTGATGCGTTTGACCTTGCCCCAGTCCTGAATGGAACCGGAAACGGTGGTGGCGATCACATCGACGCGCCTATTGTTCACCGCTCTCCGCCCTCGCCTGTTCGATGAAACTCAGCGCTTCAGAGGTCACAGCGTCAAGACTACGCTCCCCGTCGAGACGACAGACCGCTACCTCATGATGCCGCTCGACGACTCGACAGACCATGAGATAGGCAGAGCGGAGCTTGGCCAGTTTCCGGGAATCCGCAGGCGGTTCAACTTGAGGCGCCTTAGATATCGGAGCTCGGGAAAGGGCCGGAGGTCGGGTTCGTCGGTATGGGTAGTCTCTCCCCCAGACGACAGGGCCCGCACAGCCTCGGCGCAGAAGTCTTCGCTGAAGTACTGCTCGCGGTAGAGGATCGCCCAGCCTGTCATGTTGAGCAGGGGTGAGCCGTCCGTGACGATCATGTCGGTGCGGTACCAACGCATGGTCTCGCGCAGCATACGGTCCCTGAGCAAGAGCTCCGTCAGCTTCGGGATCTTGTAGCGCACGAGGGACCGCGCCTGCTTCGCCTGCGCTCCGATCCACTCCCTGATCTTCTCCGCGAGCAAGGGCTGCAAGTCCTTGGGGCGCCGGTCTTCGAACAGTTCGAGGGAGTCACTTATCAGGCCGACTCCCGTCGAGTGGGAAAGCTCGCGCGCAAGGCGTTTGGAAAGGGTGCTTTTCCCGGACCCATCGATCCCCAGCACGGCGATCGTAAAGCAGTGCTTCTTGAAAGGCAGCCGTCTGTGCCGCTGCGCTGATTCGGTGCGCGCCAGCCCTTCGATCTGCTCTTGCAGCGAGCGAGTGACGTCCCCGCTCTCCCCCTTGAGAACCTGGGGCGGCCCCACGATCACGTGGTTCCAGAGGGGTAGAGGAAATGATGCTCGTTTGGGCAGCGACCTCTCTGGACCCAGCAGGAATACCGGAACGACCGGAATGTCGATGCGTCGCTGTACCAGTCTCCCGATGCCGGTCCTGAACTCCTGGATCTGTCCAGGCTCACCCCGCGTGCCTTCTGGGAAGATGATGATGTTGCGGCCCCGGTCGATTACCGCGAGGGTCTCTTCGATAGGGTCGCCCTCCTTCTGAACACGATCGATCCAGATCGGGCGGAACAGGTAGTTCACCGCGGCAAACAGCCAGCGGTGCCTAGAGAAATAGTCACGAGCGGCGAGGGGATGGGTCCTGAGGATCTGCCGCAAGGGAAGAGCCGAGTACAACAGCAAGGTGTCGAGATGGCTGTTGTGATTGGCCGCCAGGATGAAGCGGTCCAGCCCCTCCAGGTTTTCCCTGCCCTCCACGCTGACCCCGAAGATGATGTGTAGCAAGGGTCGCAGCAGCAGGAGGTGGATCAGCAGGCGAAGGGACAGCAAGCCGCGCCGTTCCGTCATCTCAGGAAGTACCGTATGTAGTGGAACACCACGGGTGCCGCGAAGAGATACGACCTGACCCCGTGTATCAATTGCCCCCTCCCCGGCTGCAGTCGAGCTCTCGCGATGCCGAGGTCGGACTCGATGACGTCGATTGTGAAATTGCCCACCAGCACGAGCACGGGGATCAACAGGCCCAGTATGCCGGCATGAAGGAACGGGATGTCGGTCCACGCCGACATGAGTAGTGAAACGGCGACTGTCAGCGGCGCCGCGACCAGGAACTTCAAGAGGGCTGACTTAAGGCCGCTTCCGGCTTTGTCGCGCAACACGTAGTCGACAAGATCACATAATGCGACGGCGAGGATCAGGAACGCGGCCATCCAGGTCGAGAAGAGGGTGAGGTAGCCGATGTGGCCCATGCAGTAGACGAACAGGAAGAGGCCGAAGTCGATAGCGCCGATCGAGAAGACGGTCCCCTTCGCCTCCCCACCACCTAGGGCGACGAGAAACGGCACTATTATAAAGACATAGACGGGAATCGAGATTATGAACAGCCCATACCAGTCGATCTGGATCAGGTAGATCATGAAGGGGATCGAAAGATAGGCCCCGAGAATTCCCCAACGATCCTGGAGCCGGATGTCCACCAGGGAGAAGTACTCCCGCAAGGCCTGGAAGGAGAATAGCGCCAGAATCCAGATGGCGACGGAGAAGGAAATCCATTCGGAGGCGTTCAGGAATAGAAAGAACACCCAGAGTGGGCGGAAATAGGAAGATACTGCAAAGCGCGACGGGCTCAGAACGCCTGCGAGCAGGACAATCGAGAGGACACCGAACACAAGCAGCGAATAGAACTGGGGCGTCCCAACAAACATCGGTCTTTACCCGGCGTTAGCCTTGTGGCCACACAGCGGTCGCCTCTCCCGGCAGCCTCATCATGCGTCAAGGCCGTCAGAGGGGCAACAGCAACGCGACACCGGGTTAGCGTCCTCCCTCCGTCGGTTACAATGCCGGTGCGAGACTCGCGCGGCTCTCCTCGAGTGCCTGCCGCGCCATTTCAAAGAGCTCCCAATAGGGGGCTTTATAGCCCTTCTCAGCCAGAAAAGCCGAGGCTTTCTCCTCAAGCGCAGCGAGGAGCGCATCCAAGATCACATATCGAAACGGTGCTGGCGGAGGATCGAAACGTCCCTTCACTCAGCGACCGCACCCAGGCGCGGGTCGTACTCGAGGTCCGAGGGGACAAGACTCGTGAAGTGCCGAACTCCCAAGGACGCGAGCCAGCGCACCAGCCCCGGCTCCGACATATCCGATTGAACGGCCCACAAATCGATGCCTACAGCCCGAACCGCCAAAGTTACTTCGGCGGTTCATACGGATCCGGGGCGCCAGTGGGGATCGGTGGATATGCCCTCAGCGACGCGACGTGATCTTCCAGTTGGCCAAGCGCCGCCTTGGGCACCCAGGTGTTGGGAAAGAGCACATTGTCACGCTCCTGGGGATCGGTCAGGAGATTGTACGCCCGGGGCATCGTGTAGTTACGCAGAACACCCGACCACGCGTCCTGCTCCTTGAAGTGCAGCTTCCAGTTACGCCACTTAACGCCGAAGATCTCGGTGCCCATATAGACGATGAAGCCCTCGCGACCCGACTGCTCCTTTTCTCCGAGGAGGAAGGCGGTCATGTCCTGGCCGTCGATAGGACGATCATCTGGTACGGCACCTCCCGCGATGGTGGCGAAGGTCGGAAAGAGATCCATCGCGTGAACGATCTCGTCGCTGGACCGGCCGGCGGCGATACGCCCCGGCCAGCGTACTACAAACGGCACACGCAACGCACCTTCGAACCCCGTGAAGAGCGTGCCTCGCCATGGCCCGGCCGACCCGTGGACCGCCGTCTCGACGGTTAGGTTCGTGCTCTCATAGGTCAGAGCTTCTGGCCCGTTGTCCGCTGTGAAGACGAATATGGTGTTCTCGGCAACGCCCAGTTCGTCGATCGCATCCAGCAACTCGCCCGTGTAACTGTCGATCTGCATGAGCAGGTCGGCCCACAAACCATTTCCGGAGCGCCCCACAAAGTCCGGATGCGGAAGCGTCGGGAAGTGCGTCGCGGTATAGGGCAGGTACACGAAGAACGGCTTACCGGCTTCAGTCTGGCGCCGCATGAAGTCAATTGCCCTGTCGGTCAGGTCGCGATCGATCAACGGGCGGTACTCCAGGTTATAGGGGCGCACTCTGGTCGGTGTCTCACCCTTCCGCGCGTCCGTCACGTACGTTTCGGCGACGCCGCTCTCGGAAAAGCCGGGCAATGAAGAATAGACAGCCTCGTCGGTCGAGTTCGGCACTCCATACCATTCGTCGAATCCCTGGTCAGTAGGAAAACGGCCATCGGTCCGCCCGAGATGCCACTTTCCGAACATGCCTGTCGCGTACCCTGCCGCAGACAGCATTTCGGCCATCGTCACTTCCCACTGCACCAGGCCGTAGACACCCTCGCCGAGGGGGACCGTGGCGTTCCCGCTGCGAATCGCGTAACGCCCCGTCATCAGCGCCGACCGAGACGGTGTGCATTGCACTTCGACGTTGAAGTTCGTCAGGCGGAGGCCCTGATCGGCCAATCTGTCGAGGCGAGGCGTTGGAGCGCCTCGCGTCACACCGCCTCCGTTAAACCCCGGCTCGCCCCATCCAAAGCCCTGCCCAATGGGCGGTTTCGGGCCGAGAACAGGTGAATTCGCTCGTACCGTGGCTACCACCATCCAAACCGCCGCGAAGCCAGCGATGCCCGCCGTGAGAACGGCCCTGCTTCTCTGATGATTGCCTTGTGTCTTCATTTCAGCCTCAGCCTCTGTTTCCAGGTATCTCCATCCTACGTCGCCGGTGGACGGCCGATGACTTACAGTGAAGGCCGGAACCTAGAGAGCAGCCCTATCGAGTCAACCCCAATTCAACGATGGCTTCAGAGGAAGAGCGGACGGAATGCCCAAGGTCGCGCCGCTGGTCACACGACACGATCACATTCCGATTCTGGTGGGTGCGGCCGATCGGCCGAAAGACCGCGCGGGATATAGTCGGGGCGCCCGGATTCGAACCGGGGACCTCCTGCTCCCAAAGCTACCCCACCCTCTAACCGGATAGGCGACCGTGGTTCCCGGGCACACGGTTGACGATGGAAGGTGGACGGTAGGGCGAGATCAGGCTTCTGTCGCTACCCCTGATGGTGGCTCGATACCGTTTTGATGCCTCTCGCCTTCGATTTGTACGATCGGTACGGTCTACAGACTGGGTAGTGAGATCGATGATCAAGGGGTAGAGTATGTCACCTTATGCGCC
>JBDHKT010000061.1:0-7486 GCA_039586255.1 Gemmatimonadota bacterium
GAGGTCTTGGAGCACGACCGCTCGATCCTGCGCCTGGCAGGACTGCTCCACGACATCGGCCATTACCTATTCAGTCACACCCTCGAGGAGCTAGAGACGGGCATGGTCCCGGAGGACCACGAGCATCTGGCGGGTCAGTTCCTCGCCGACCCCGAGGTGTCAGCGGCGCTGGAGCCGCTGGGCCCCGAGGCGGCCGAGGCCATCCACGCCCTGATCCTCGGCCGGTCTGAGAGCCCCCTGCAGGGGCTGGTCTCGGGCTCGCTGGACCTGGACAAAATCGAGTACTTGACGCGCGACGCCACATTCTGCGGTGTCCCCTATGGCGAGATCGATGTCGACCGACTGCTCCATTCGTTGCGCCTGCTGCACGATCCAGAGAGCGGGCGTCTCGAGGTCGGCGTCGCCGTCCAGGGGGTATCCGCACTCGAGTCGCTCCTTTTCGCGAAGTACCAGATGTTCCGGAACGTCTACTGGCACCACGCGGTCCGGGCGGCTTCCGTGGTATTCAACCGCCTGATCCGCGAGGCGCTGACCGGTGGCTGGGCGACGCGAGACCACATCGTAGGGACGGGTGATGAGGAGCTGCTCAACGTGCTCGAGGGGCTGGCGGCCGGCAGCGATACCGATAGTGCGCGGCGCGCTCGGGAGCGACTGATCCCGGCGCTCAGGCACCGCCGGCTACCGAAGCGCGCCGTCGAGTGGTGGGGCGACGCGTTAACGGACACACTGACGCGGCTGGAGCGCGGGGTGGCGCCCTGGTTCCACGAACGGCCCGACCTCAGAGCAGCCCTGGAAGACCATCTGGCGCAGGAGCTGGGGCTCGAGCGCGGCGACCTGTTCATCGACTACCCGGCCAAGTCCCGTCTGCTGGAGTTGGACATTCTAATGCTCGGCCGCGACGGCGGTGTTCAGCGTCTCACGCCCGCGGGCCGGGCCGGACTGATCGACCTGCCACGCCTGGGCCGCGACCTGTATCACGCAGCCCGCGTCATGCGCGTATTCACCTGGCCGCCGACCGAGCTGAAGGAGCCCGAGCGTGTCCTAGAGCTCGTCACGGCGCCGGAAGAGACTATCCTGTCGCTTGTAGGGAGTTGATCAGCTGCCGGGAGGGGGTCTGCCTGGCCGGCCAGGGGCTTCGCGGCCGACCGCTGTCTGACACCGGCCCTACTCGGTGATCTTGATGACGACGGCTGTGATGTTGTCCATGCCGCCGGCCTCATTGGCGGCGTCGATCAGCTCGTCGGCGGCCTTCTGCACATCTTCGGTGGCCTTGGAGAGGATCTCCTGGATCTCATCGTCCGGCAGCATCCCGCTCAGCCCGTCCGAACAGAGTAGGAAGACGTCGCCCTCCTTCACCGAGTCGCCGTAGGTATCGACCTCGACGCTCAGCTCGGTACCCAGTGCCCGGGTCAGGATGTGTGATAGCGGGTGATCGCGGGCCTGTTCCGGTGTCAGGGCACCCCGATCCACCTGCTGCTGTACAACGGTGTGGTCACGGGTGATCTGGCTCAGCGTTCCATCGCGCAGCAGATAGCCACGGCTGTCGCCCACCTGGTCGAACAGGTACCCTTTGTCGGGCACCAGGGCGAGCAGCGTCAACGTGGTCCCCATGCCCCGCTTCTCGGGCTCGATGTCGGCGCGCTCGAGGATCGCCCGGTTGGCCTCCTCGATCAGCTCGAGCACTCGGTTCTCCAGCTCGGCGCCCTCGAGTCCTTCTTCAAGGGCCTGGCTGACGCCCGGGCCGACCGTCTCGGTCACGATCTGGCTGGCAACCTCGCCAGCGACATGACCGCCCATTCCGTCGGCCACGATGAACACACCCCGCTCCTCGCTGGCGAAGAACGCGTCCTCGTTGCCCTGCCGGACCTTGCCGATGTCGCTTTTACCCGCGTATTCCCAACGCATTAGTCCTCCACCCAGTGAATCCCCTAGGGGCTGACAAACTAGCCACTTAGGCGCCGCCTTGTCCATGGCACCACGCTTCCCTTCAGGGCTACCTGGAATGACGGGTCGGTCGGGACGGCCCATCTCGGGGGGCCACCGACCCGATGCGCGGGGGGGACTAGGACGACAGGGCCCTGCGGCGTTTCGCCGAGGCCCTGCGTAAGATTGGTTACACCCGGCCGGGGGACAAAGATCCTCCCCAAAAGGGAGCTGGGCTACCGACGCCCTCGCGTTCCTCCCGACCGCGTCGCACCCCGGCTGCGCTGGTAGCTCTGAGTCCGCTGCGTGCCGCGCTGACGGTTCTGGTACTCGCGACTCATGTTCCCGCTGCGGTTCGGCGTGGTCGACTGAGCCGTCGGCTGCTGACGCGTGGTCGGCTGCTGACGCGTTCGATCCTGCGTCTGGCCCTGGACTGCGGAGCGGTCGGCCTGTCGCCAGCCGTCGCTATCGCGCTGCTGCCAGCTCCCGTCCTGGTTGCGGCGATAGACGTCTCCATCACGGTCGGTGTAAAGGTTGTTGTCGCGCCCCGGCGAGGCCCTGTTCTGCCCCCCGGCCTGAGTCCGAGCTACGTCCGGCCGTCCACCAGCCTGAGTCCGTGCGCCACTCCTCTGAGACATCTGCGCTCGGGCTGTCGCTCGATCCACGTTGCGCGATGCGTTCGCCTGCCGGTTGTAGATGTTCGGCTGGCGCTGGGCCGAACGGTAGCCGGCGCGGTAGCCGGCCCGGTACCCGGAACCGTAGCCCCGGTGGTAGCCTCGATGGTAACCGTGGCGATAGCCGGCCGGCCCCCAATAGCCGCGCGGGTGGCCCCAGTAGGGCGGCCTGCTATAGAAGCCGAAGTGGAACGGCCCATAGTTGAAGCCGAAGCCAAAGCTCCAGCCGTACCAGGGGTTGTAGTGCACGCGAAAACCGTAGGTCACCGGGCGCGGGTAGTAGTAGTACGGGCTGACCCATGGGTAGTAGTAGTAGCCCGTCCCGTAGACGACGGTCGTGTTGTACAAATAGCTTCCCGTGTATCCGGGCGTGTAGCCCGTGTAGACCGTCTCCGGCGTATAGTCGTAGATGAACACGTACCTTGTGTTGTACACAGGGCTGTCCGGAGGGATGTCCTTGATCTCATCCGGTATCTCTACCGCAACCGTGTACCGGCCCGCAGCGCTGTCCGACTCGTACCAGACCGCCTCGTGACAGGCGTAGTACTTCGAGCCCGCCCGAATCACTGAGTACTCCGTGTTGACCGCGTACTCCATGCTCGTGCCTTCGATGGGCTCGAACTGCGGCTCGCCGTCGTACTCCACATCGATCGTAGCATCGCGTGTGATCGCCGAGGTCTGCGGTATCTCGGTGTCAAGCACCGCGTCGATCGCCTCGTCGGTACCGGCCACGTAGGTCAGCACGCTGCCCCGTGCCGATTCCGGCGGGATCCGGGCGAAATCCTCCGGCAGCGAGTCCGACGCTACAAAGTTCCAGGGCCCTTCCATGCTGCCGCTGGCGTACCAGCGGCCCGCAACCACCACGAAGTACTCTTGGCTTCCGATATCCATGAATACGTCGCTCTCGGTATTCGCGACGTAAAGCAGATCGGTGCCGTCGATCGAGGCGAACTCCGGTCGGCCGTCAAAGACGATCAGTTCTGTCGGCTCGGTGGCGACGATGATCCTAAGATCCTCGATATCGAAGTCGATCTCCTCCGCCTCGTCCTCCACCTCGGGATCGGCCGGCACTGTGTCGGGAGGGACCAGCGAGGTAACCCTGTCAGGCGTTCGCTGCGAGGGCGTCCACGGGCCCATGACGTCGGCGGCGCTGAACCAAACCTCGTCGCCGGCATACAGGTAGTAGGTCCGTCCCTCGGGATCGAAGGCTATCACGAAAGGTGTGTTCACCACCCTCTCGAGACCGGTGTCCTCTATATCGTGCAGCACCGCCTTGCCATCGATGGTCACTAGGATGGAAGGCTCCTCGGTGAACAGGATCGTCGGCGGATCCATGGAGAGGTTCTCCGACGCGAGCCGCTCCCGCTCCGCCAACTCCAGGCCGGTGAGTATTCGATCCAGCGAGACGACCATGTCCCAGGTGGAAATTTCGAACTCCAGTACGCCCGAGAACTCCGCTGCCTGCTCGTCGGTGATGTTCGGGAACCGCACCCTCGGGACGCTAACACTGATGATGGTGACCAGCCGGTTCTCGCGATCGGTCTCCACGAACGCCTCGAACCAAACAGCGCCGAAGATCGGCTCGCTCTGGCCCTCCGGAATAACGGAGACCGCCGATCGTCCGGTGAGGCGATCGCCTTCGAAGCTCTCCAGCTGCGGTTGGTACATCACGACCAGATGACCGGCATGCATGAACTCGCGCGGCCAACCCAGCTCGTCGTCCTGGACGGCGTCACTCGACATGGCGGTCGCCGTCGCGACGGCCATTACGATCTGCAAAAGAACGCTCATCATACTTCGTCTCCTTGCACAGCATGCGCCGGCGCCAGGCCGGCAGCAGGGCCAGATTCTGATCCGAACAACCGCAATCGACGCAGGACGCTGGCCCCCTGTCAAGCGGGGGCGGTGGGAATCGGGAATTCGGGATTCGGGGATTCAGGGAGTTTGGGAAGGTGTGTAGGAATCCGTGGAATCCGTGGAGTCCGTGGTATCGGGGAGGCTGGGAATGCTTTGCGAAGGCCGACGAAAACGCCTCGACCATTGTCCACCGCACCGATTCCCAGATTCCACGGATTCCACGGATTCCACGGATACTGCAATCCCCTTCCCCCGACTCCCGAAATCCCAGAGTCTCGAATTCCCGGACCCCGGATTCGCGAATTCCCGAATTCCCGAATTCCCAAGTATTGCGGGTCCACCGGGTCGGAAGTACTCTCCGCACCCTGTAAAGGACAATCGTGCGGCCCGCGTTCCGAGGGGAGCATATGATGACCAACGAGCTTCGATTCGTCGCCCCGGCTGTGGCTCTCGCCCTGATCCTCACAGCCGGTTCGTTCATCGACCGGACTGTGGACGACGACTCCGCGCGCTGGACCGAGCCCGCCGGTATCCAGGAAGGCGGGCCGCCGCCGGTGGAAGGCGACACGATCACGACCGACAGCGGCCTCAAGTACATCGTGATCATTAGCAGCGACGGTCGGCGGGCGGAACGGTATCGGCCGGTACGGGTGCACTACACCGGCTGGTTGGAGGACGGCACCCTGTTCGACAGCTCCCTGCTGGCGGGCGAGCCGGCGGAGTTCGAGCTCGGGGCCGGTCAGGTGATCCGCGCCTGGGACGAAGCGGTCAACCTGATGCGGGTCGGTGACAAGTGGCGTCTGATCGTCCCGTCCGAGTTGGGGTACGGCAGCCGGGGTTACCCCGGGGTGATTCCGTCTGATGCGACGTTGATCTTCGATATCGTGCTGGTGGCGGTCAGGTAGCGCCGTCGCCGGGTGCACGGGAAGCAGGCCCAACATCAGAGGAGCGAGAGATGTACAACAGACTGGGTGCGGTTATCGTTGCAGCAATTTTCGCCGCGGGCTGCGCCGGCGAGGCAGAGACCGATGCGGCGAGCATGGCGGGCGAAGAAGCGGCAGCAGAATCGGAGGAGAGCGGAATGAGCGAAACTAGCGGACCGCCGCCGGTGACGGGCGACACGACCACTACGGCCAGCGGCCTCCAGCTGATAGCGATCACTAATGGCTCCGGCGCGATGGCCCAGCAGGGCCAGGTAGTGCAGGTCCACTACACAGGCTACCTGACGGACGGCACCAAGTTCGACAGCTCCTTGGATCGCGGACAGCCGTTCGAGTTCCCACTCGGCATGGGACGGGTCATACGGGGATGGGACGAGGGATTGGCTTTGATGCGCGTCGGCGACAAGCGCCGCCTGATCATCCCGCCGGAGCTGGGCTACGGCGACCGCGGCGCGGGCGACGTTATCCCCCCCGGCGCCACGTTGGTCTTCGACGTGGAGCTGTTGGAGATCGGGAGCTAGGTAGGAAGATAGGTTGCAAGTTGCCGTCTCTTGTAGAGGTCTGAAGAAAAGCTACGGCGATGTCGTAGCGGTCGACGGGCTCGACCTCGAGGTCTTCGTCGGAGAGTGCTTCGGACTGCTGGGGCCCAACGGCGCCGGCAAGACGACGACGGTCGAGATACTCGAAGGGCTCCTGAATCCCGACGCCGGCGAGGTCGAGATTCTCGGGATGCGGTGGGGCGCCGACGATCGCGCCATCAGACAGCGCCTCGGCGTCCAGCTCCAGGAAACCCAGCTGGCGGAGAAGCTGACGGTCGAGGAGACGCTGCGGATCTTCCGCAGCTTCTTCGACCGTGGCCGTAGCGTCGACGAGGTCTTGAAGATCGTCGAACTGGAGGAGAAACGCTCTGCCTGGGTCTCGCGCCTTTCAGGCGGCCAGCAACAGCGATTGGCGGTGGCCAGCGCGCTGGTGAGCGAGCCGGAGCTGCTTTTCCTCGACGAGCCGACCACCGGCCTGGACCCACAGTCCCGGCGCCAGCTCTGGGACCTGGTGCTCGACTTCAAAGCTTCCGGCGGCACCGTCCTGCTGACAACCCACTACATGGAAGAAGCAGAACGGCTGTGCGACCGGGTCGCCATAGTGGACAACGGCCGGATGATCGCCCTGGGTAAGCCCGGCGAGCTCATCTCGCAACTGGGCGCCGAGCACGTCGTCGAGATCGCACTGGAGAACGACGACCCTTCAGTCGACGAGTGGCTACGTGATGTGGGAGGCGTGCAGGATGTGCGGCGCGAGCGCCATGGAATTTTCCTGACCGTAGTTGAGGTGCACCGAACGGTTCCGGCGCTGCTCAGCGCGCTCAGGGGGCGCAAGGTAGAGCTCTCGAGGCTCACCACCCACCACGCCACCCTCGAGGACGTCTTCGTCTCACTCACCGGGCGGCACTTGAGAGATGAGTAAGCCCTCGCACCCGCTGTGGGAGCTGACCCGGGCCCGGATCCTGGAGTTCATCCGCGAGCCCGAGGCGATTTTCTGGGTCTTCATCTTCCCGGTCCTGCTGGCCCTGGGCCTCGGGATCGCCTTCCGCAGCCGCCCGGCAGAATCCCTCCGCATCGCCGTACAGGATGGGCCCGGAGCGGCCGAGCTGGCCGCCTCGCTGGACAGCTTCCCCGACCTGAGGGCGCTCCTCATGCCGCCCGAACAAGCACAAAACGAACTGCGCACCGGCAAGCTCACCCTGGTCGTCGTCCCAGGCGACTCTGTCACTTACGTGTTCGATCCCACACGCAGCGATGGCCTGCTGGCCCGGCGCGTGGTGGATGACGCCGTGCAGCGCTCCGCCGGCCGCGTCGACCCGCGCCTGGCGCGCGAGCGGCACCTCACCGAGCCGGGCTCGCGCTACATCGACTTCCTCATCCCCGGCCTGCTGGGCCTCAACCTGATGGGCAGCGGGATGTGGGGGATCGGTTTCAACATAGTACAGGCGCGGCGCAGGAAGCTGCTGAAACGGCTGCTCGCCACACCCATGCGGAAGAGCCACTATCTGCTCTCCTTCGGCCTCTCCCGCTTCCTTTTCATGATCCTCGAAGT
>JBDHKT010000062.1:0-7455 GCA_039586255.1 Gemmatimonadota bacterium
GGCGAATGATGTGTTGCGTGTCACGGAAGCGCGACTCGAGGTAGTCGGGGACGGTGATCGAATCGTAGCGGTCTGTGTACTCCTTGAACCGTAGCCCGACGAACACCCAGGCGAGCGCTACCCCCAGAACCTCTCCCAGCACGACCCACAGGGCATGGATGCCGATCAGATACCCCATCCCGGTAAGGCCGAGGAGTAGCCAAGCGCTTTCGCCGGTGGCGTTGGAGCTGAACGCGATGACCCAGGAGGGGAGCTTCTTACCGGCCACATAGTAGCCGGCCACGCTGCTGGATTCCCGTCCTCCCCAAATCCCGATCGCCACGAGGATGACCCCGTAGATGGCGAGAACCGCGATGATCGCCGCTGAGCCCATCCTACGCCCGCTCGCCCCTGCGACGACGCTTGAAGTAGAAGACGGTTACCAGAGCGAGAGCGGGAACGACCGCCACGAACAGCAGCAACCACACCGTCCAGTGGAGCCCCCAGATCATCGCGCCTAACCCGCCGAGCCCACGCGCTGGCATGCGCGGCGCAGGCGGTCCAGCGCGTCTTCAACCTCGCCTTCGCTCACCAGCATCGAGGGACCCATGCGAATCACATTGCCGTTGAGTCCGCCGACTCCAATCAACAGGCGTTCTTCCTTCGTGGCCTCGAGCAGCGCCTTGGCTTTCCCGGGGCTCGGCTCTTTGCTCGTTCGATCCTCGACCAGCTCGAGCGCCTGCATGAGCCCCATGCCGCGCACCTCACCGATCCACTCGTGCTCGTTCGCCAGATCCTCGAGACCTTGCCGTAGCTGGTCGCCACGGACCTGCGAGCGGCCGGGCACGTCCTCCCGCGCCATCACCTCGAGCGTGGTATCGGCGGCCGCCATGCACACCGGGTTCCCGCCGAAGGTCGAAATCGTCTTGGCGGTCCATGCCTCGGCGATCTCCGGCCGCGTTATCGTCGCGCCCACCGGGAACCCGTTGGCTATCCCCTTTGCCATGACCATGATGTCGGGCTCCACGTCCCAGTGCTCGATGCCGAACCACTTGCCTCCCGTGCGACCGAAACCCGCCTGCACCTCGTCGCAGATGAACAGGCCACCGTAATCGTGGATGATCTCGACCATGCGCTGGAAGTATCCCGGCGGCGGCACGACATAGCCTGCAACGCCCTGGATGGTCTCTGCCATGAAAGCGGCGGGCTTGCCGTCGGTGACCGTGCGGATCGCGTCCTCCAGGTCTCGAGCGAGCACATCCACAAAGGCCTGATCGTCGAGCCCTTCGATGGGGAACCGGTACCGGTACGGCGTCATCACGTGCTTGATCCCGGGAAGCATGCTGGCGAGCGGACGCCAGGACGCGTGCGCCGTGAGATTCGTGGCCAGAATGCTGCGTCCCGAATACGCCTGGCGAAGCGCGATCACCTCGCTCCTCCCGGTATGCATGCAGGCCATCATGACCGCCGTCTCCACCGCCTCGGTACCGCTGTTGGTGAAGAACGACTGGCTCAGCCGACCGGGAGCGATCTCGCTCAGTCTCTCGGCGGCGCGGACCTGGTTCTCCGTGATGTAGAGCGTAGACGTGTGCCCCAACCTGCCTACCTGCTCGCGCACGCGTGCCACTACTTCCGGATGGCAGTGACCGATGGAAGTCGTGAGGATCCCGCTGAAGAGATCGAGGTACTCGCGTCCCTCCGAGTCCACCGCCATCGTGCCGTTCCCTTCGACCAGCACGAGAGGGTCCTCATAGAGTGGCGGGGCGCAGGGAAACATGAACCTGGAGTGATCCGCCTTTACCTGAGCCGTATCGGTGCTCACCGCAGTCTGCTTCGTAGGAATCATCGCTACCACCTCGAGATCACGACGCGCTTGTCTGTGTAGAAGTCGATGGCGTCTCGGCCCTGGGCCTTGAGGTCGCCGTAAAACGATCCCTTCGCGCCACCGAACGGGAAGAACGCCATCGGAGCAGCCACTCCGATGTTTATGCCGAGCATGCTGATGCCTGCGTGATAGCGGATCTCGCGTGCCGCGCGACCGCTGGTCGTGAAGATCGACGTCATGTTGCCGTAGCTTATTCGGTTTATCAGCTCGAGGGCTGCATCCAGCGAGCCGACCTGGGCCAGGCCTCCCACCGGGCCGAAGATCTCCTCGCGGCCGATGACCAGGTCCGGACCCACCTCATCGAAGAATGTCGGCCCGACCCAGTGCCCCTTAGGATGAGCCTTCACCGTCGCGTCGCGGCCGTCGAGCAACAGCTTGGCACCCTCGCGCACGCCCTCTTCGATGTAGCCGAGGATCCGCTCGCGATGACGCCTGGAAATAACCGGACCCATGAAAGGGTCGCCGTCGAGGGCGTAGCCCATGCTGAGTGAAGCGGCCCCGTCCAGCAGGCGTTCTTTGATGTCCGGGTAGGCATCCTCTACCCCCACGACCACGCTGCCCGCCAGGCACCGCTGGCCCGCCGAACCGAAGAGCGACGAGAGGATCGCATCGGTCGCCTGCTCGTAGTCCGCGTCCGGGAGCACCACGAGATAGTTCTTCGCGCCACCCAGCGCCTGCACGCGCTTGCCACGCGCCGCCGCGCCCGCGTAGACCTGCTGGGCCACCGCGCTCGAGCCGACGAACGAGATCCCTTTCACATCGGGGTGCTCGATCAACGCCGCCGCAGCATCCCGGGCGCCGTGCACCACGTTCAGCACACCGTTCGGCAGGCCCGCCTGCGCGGCCAACTCGACCACCATCTGGTGTGTCAGAGGATCCTGCTCGCTGGGCTTGAGTACGAACGTGTTGCCGGTGGCGACGGCGTAGGGCCAGAACCACATTGGGATCATCACCGGGAAATTGTAGGGCGTGATGCCGGCGAAGACACCCAACGGTTGCAGAACGGTCTCGCAGTCGATGCCCAGCGCGATGTCCTCGAGGCTCGAGCCCAACATCAGGGTCGGGATCCCGCAGGCGTGCTCCACGTTCTCGATCCCGCGCCTGATCTCGCCGCGGCACTCCGCCAAATTCTTGCCGTGCTCCCGGGCGAGGCTGGTGGCCAGGGCCTCGAGGTTTTCTTCGAGCAGCATCTTGAGCCGGAAGAGCACGCGCGCCCGTTCGACCACCGGCGTCGCGCGCCAGGCCGGGAAGGCGCGCGACGCTGCCTCCACTGCGGCGCCCACATCCTCCGAACCGGAGAGCGGGACCTGCCCGAGATAATCACCCGTGGCCGGGTTAGTGACAGGCAGCGTCTCGGAACCCGAGGAAGCGACCCACTCGCCGCCCAGGTAGTTCGCTACCGTGGCATCCTTGATCATCATGTCCGTCACCCCATCAGCTGCTTGAAGAGAGACTTGACGGCGCCCTCGTAGCGCTTGACCACAAGCACCGACGCCGGCGAGTGGCGGGCCACCTTCTCCGGGATCTCGCCCAGCAACACCTTGCGGAACAGAGGCTCTTTTGCCGCCCCGATGACAACCAGATCGCAGTCGCGACTGGCCAGCGCCAGGCCTCCGGCCACCGATTCAGCCTCGATCAGCCGCTTCTCCAACGGTAGAGTCTCGTCGAAGTGGACCAGTGTCTTCTCGATCCACTGCTCGGCCTCGGAGCGCTCCGCCTCCGACGCTCCCGGCGGCACGACGTAGCCGGCCGTGACCTCCATGTCGAACGCCTTGCCAAGCACGTTGAGGAACTCGGCCGCAAGCTGCGCGTGCGGGCCGCCTGCCGTGGGAAACAGGCAGCGCCGGAATTCCCCTTCCTCGGCGATCTTCAACAGCAGCAGATCGCAGGGCGCGTGCCGGATGACCTGGTCGGCGACCTCACCGAAGATACGCTCCCGCGTATCCGTATAGCCCTTCCAGCCCATCAACAGCACGTCCGCGCGGTGCCGCACCGCCGCCTCGAGGATCCCATGGTGGGCATTGTGCGCGATGGCGATATCCGTCTCGATCTCTATGCCGTGCTCGACCGCGTACTCCCGCGCCTGCCTCAGCAGCGGCTCCCTGTGATGAGTGAAGCGCAGACCCTCGTGGATCGGTAGCTGCCTCGGCACGACAGTCACCGTGACGGCAACCAGTCGCCTGCCGCGCGCCTCAGCTATCGGCCTGGCAAAGTCGAGCAGCGTCCTGACGGTGTCCGGGTTGTGGAGAGGCACGACGACCGAATAGTCGGGCTTCTCCTCCAGCGGCCGCTGGCTCGGGATGAGCACCTGTGGCTCCACGCCTGCCGCCTGCTTCTCGAAGTACCCGAAGTAGACCAGCAGACCGAGGACCACCCAACCCGCCGTTACGTACCAGGCCAGCGGCTGGAACTTGAATTGGTAGAGTGCCAGGAAGACGTTCAGCGAGATGCCGAGGATCGGCGTCAGCGGGTAGAGCGGAACCCGATAAACGCGCGGCATCTCCGGCGCTTTGCGGCGCAGCGCGATGACCGCGAGGTTCACCAACGCGAAGGTGAGCAGGAAGATCAGGCTGGCCGCCGAACCTACCGCCTCGATCGGCAGGGTCAACGCCATGCCCAGGAGAATCACACCCGTAACGATGATCGCCATGCGCGGCGTACGCCGCTCCGGATGGATCTGCGACATCTCCCGCGGTAGCAGGTTGTCACGTGCCATCGAGAAAGCGACCCGGGAAGACGCCAGGACCGTCGCGTTGAGGGCCGACATGGTGGATAGCAAGCCGCCGAACACGATCATCCCAACACCGAAGGCGGGCATGAAGTCCTCCGCCGCCCGAACGATCGCCGTCTCCTTGTACTCGCCCAGGAACCGCCAGGTCGGGCTATCCCCGGCGCTCACCGCGCCCAGCGAGACGAATAGAATCAACAGATACATCGTCACCGTAATCGCCAGGGCGATGAACGTGGCGCGCGGGATGTTCTTCTCCGGCTCCTTGATCTCCTCGGCGACGGTGGCGATCAGGTCGTAGCCCTCGAAGGCGATGAACGTCAGGCCCATCGCCACGAGCACGCCGCCACCGCCCAGCGGGAAGAACGGCGAGAAATTTTCCACCGCCTCGGCGGGCGCGCCGAAGACCCGCCTGAGCCCGTAGAACACGAAAATCCCCAATATGGCGAGCTTAGCCAGCGTCAGCGCGTTCTCGGCCTGGCCCGTGACTTCAGCGCCCCGGATGTTCAGCCGAATGAAGATGAGCCCAACGAGCAATGTGACGATCAGAATGGGGATAGTCCCGCCGAGAGCCCCGAACAGGCCTCCCGTAAGGCCGGGCACGTACTTGTGGAAGAACTCCCAGAAATACCCGGCGAACCCGAGGGCGTACAGGCTGCACGCCACCGTATACGCGAACCAGAGCATCCACCCGGCGGTAAAGCCCAGCGCGCCCGGAAAAGCCATCCGCACGAACGAGTAGCCGCCCCCCGCCCGTGGGATGGCGGAAGCGAGCTCGGCGTAAGCGAAGGCGGTCAGCAGTGTGACCCCCCCGTTCAGCGCGAACGCCAGAATCGAGGCGGGCCCCGACTCGCCGGCGGCGATACCCGTCAGCACGAAGATGCCCGCACCGATCATGGCGCCTACGCCGATCATCGTGGCGTCGAACAGGCCAAGATCGCGGGCGAACGTGGTCCTCGACGGGGTCTCGTTCGTCATTCGCTTGATTGGCTGAGCGAGAATGAAGGCTGTCTGCCCGTAGCGTGGGCCGGCAACATACTAGCGCCGGATCATACCTCCTGCCAGACCGCAGGCACGGCCCTGAACAGCGCGATTCTCAATGAGGTATCGATCCGCGACGGCGGCAGGATGGGCTTCGGTTCGAGAGATCTGGGAGTGACGGCAGCCGAGCCGCGGACGGCCGCGCCAGCATAGGTCGAGGCCTCGAGGAAGAGCTCGGTGCTGTTCTCGGTCAGGTCGCCGTTGGCCACTAAGTCCTCGACGGCGAAGTGAAGCACCAGGTCGAGGTCGCCGTCTCCATCTTCGTCCTCGAGCCTGGCCATGAGCCCCCCATTCTTCTTCCTGAGCACGCCGGTGTCCGCCCCCCTGCCATCGCCCAATGTCACCGTCTGCAAATCGATCTCCGTCGCGCCCAATCGACCCGTGGTCGGTACGACGACTTTAAGCTTGTCCTTACTGTTAAGGTCGATCACTGCAACGGCAATCTCGACCTCTACCTCTATCAGGCCCGCCGACACAACATCATCCGTGATACGATGACTGGCGACACGTCCATGCCCGCGCACCGCACTGGATGTCGCTTCGCTCCCAACGCCCCGTGGTGTTGGATCCGCGTAACACCCGGCCAGCAAGACCGTGGCTGCGACGAGGCCGCTCGGCAACAACTTCTTCAAGGACGATCCCTCTCTTGGTCGCACTGAACTGCGCACCCACGGCGCAGTTAGGCCCGTCGGCTCTATCGAATCACGCTCTGGCAGAACGAACGCATCTAATAAGGTTTGGCGCTGAGAGGGGCAAGAGTTGTGCCGGGTGGTGACGCGGCGGCTCGAAGCGGGGGCAGCCCCATAGCTGCCCTCGCTGACAAGCTACGCCGATCCCTGACAACTACGAGCCGCCGACGAGGTGGGCCATCGACTCCTTGAGCCTCTCTAGCTGCTCGTCGCTCAGCGGCTCGGCGAACATGAACTGGGTCGTGTCCTGTCCGCGGGCCAGCAACGACCACGTCTCGGTATCCGCGTCGTACACGAGGAAGTCGAAGAGGAGCGCCGTCTCATAGTTGAACGGTACGGGGACAAATCCCTCCGCCGTGGTTACACCGCCTGCATCGTCGAACCCGGCCACGACCAGCACGCTGTCGTCGTCGAGGTCGAGGGTCGGCGCGTTCCCATGACAATCGTCACACCCTGAGACCGCGTTTCTGGCGATCGTATGGCCGTAACCCGGCGCTATAATAAGGAGCTTGTTACCCTCGTAAACGAGCGAGTGCATGTTGGCCGGGTGCACCTTCCCGTCCCGGTTCACCAGGAAGATCCAATTCGTCACCTGCTTCAGCAGTTGTGACTCTCCCTCGGGTAGGGCCGACTGATAGTGGCAGTTATAGCAGGTGATCATACCCTGCATGTGGCACGTGCTACAGTCCACGGCGACGGCGTGCCAGTCGTGATACCGGTTGGCCGGGACGATCTGGTGGCAGTCCTCGCACTCGGTGTGGATGGCACCGTCCTCGAGCAATGAGCTGTAGCTGTGCCCATCACCCATGACGTCTTCCAAGCTGTGACAGTCCATGCACGTCATGCCCGCGTCACGGTGCACGTCGCTGAACCCGGCGGCCACCTCGTTCGCCTGCCTGCCGTGGCAGCTGGCGCACGCTTGACCCTCGGCCACGCCGTCATCGACCTGCGCGCCAGGACCGGGGTTGGGTGTGTCATGGCAACTGGCGCAACCACCTGTGAGGCTCGGCTCGTGACAGTTCTTACACGCCAACTCCGAGTAGGGTACGTCGGCAAACTGTTCCAAGCCGCCGTTGGAGGCGCTATAGAAGCTCTGGAAGCCCTGCCCCGTCGCGTGCAGGCTCGTCGGATAC
>JBDHKT010000063.1:0-7450 GCA_039586255.1 Gemmatimonadota bacterium
AGACCTCTTCCGTCTCCGCATCGCGCAAGAAGACGAACGTACCCCAGGGGTCGCGAGTCGTGTCCTCGCGCCAGCGGGTGACGGCAAGCTCGTGCCAGCGGCTGAACCCGGAGCCCGCCGCCGTGACCATGACCGTGTAGCGGCCGTTGGAGAGCAGGTGCGTACGGGGGGTGATGTCGTGCGGCGACTCGAATCGCCGCAGGGTTGGCAGGACGAGGTCGCGGACCAGCGCCGCCTCGCGAACCTCCTCGCCCCGGGGCCGGGTCACGAGCACCGAGCGCGGCGTCCGTTCCTGGAGCAGCAGCTCCGCCGCCTGGACCATAGGGTGAGCGTGGAAGCGCCTGCGGGTCAGGCCGTCGTGAACCACGTTGCCCAGCGAGACGAGGATCATCCCCTGATGGTGGGTCATGTATGCCCGGACCACGGCCACCCGGGCCTCCTCCGGCAGCCGCGCTGGGGTGTAGTCGAGCGCCTCGTAGAACCCGTAGGCGCCCAGCGCTTCAGCCTCCTCGAGGCGAGCGAAGTTGATCAGCGCGGCCCGGGGATCCACCATGGCCGCGAGCGCGGTGGCGTAGGGAGCCACCACCACGTCCTCGAACAGCCCGCGCTTGAGCCCTAGACCGGGCACACCGAAATCGGAGTACTGGTACGTGAGTTCCAGGTCGCGAACGTTATAGCCCGATTCCGAGACCCCCCACGGGACTCCTCGCTCCGCACCGTAGCGGATCTGGCGTCCCACTACGAGGCGACTGCTCAGATCCAGAAGGCTGCGGGCCGGCTGCTCCATCACGAGGAGCGGCATCAGGTACTCGAACATCGAACCCGACCAGGAGACGAGGGCCGCACCGCCCCCCACCGGCGTCAGTGAGCGGCCGAGCAGAAACCAGTGCCGCGGTGTAACGTCGCCCTTGGCGACGGCGACGAAGCTTGCCAGCCTGGCCTCCGAGGCCAGCAGATCGTAGCAGCTGGGATCGAGTGTGCCGTCGGCCACGCGGTAGCCGATGGAGAACAGCTTGAGTGACGGGTCGAACAGGAATCGAAAGTCCATGGCCTGGACCATCTGCTCGGCGAGCAACGCCAGGGCGGAGAAGCGGTGCTTGAGCGCTGCGGCCGCCGTCCACGACGCCTCCAGATCGTCGAGTATCGGGTTTCCGCCCTCGCTCTCCAGAACGTCGGAGCGCTTCTCGATCACCTCGTGCACCGCGCGCAGCAGGCCCGTGAGCGCGGCTGCTGTGGGGCTCTCGGCGACGACCGGCTCCAGAAACGAGGCCGAGCGGGCGAGCCCGGTCGCCTGGTCCCCATCTTCCAGAACTTCTCCCTCCGCCGATCCTTTGGAGTAGAGTCGCACGCACCACGGCATCGCAGTATTGAGGTCGCGAGCGTGGCTGCGAACCGAATTGCTAACGGCCGTTGCCCAGATAAGGACCTCTGATTGCGATCCGTCCTTGACATCGCTCGCGAGCGTGCGGGCGATGTCCAGGAGGTTCTCCGCCTCGGCCTCCAGCTCCTCGAAGCGGCGGACCCATCCGGGAAGCGCCGTCGGCGGATCCTCCAGCAGGCCCGACAGCGACTCTGCGGCCTCGCTCAACTGCTCAGCCGTGACCGTCTGCGTACGTTGAGGATGCTCGGCCTTTTCCAACGACTCGAGCAGCAGCGCCAGAGCATCGCCGATCCCCTCGAGGATCTCCGGGCGCAAAAGCGGGCGATGCATGAGGCCGCGGCACGCCTGAGCCAGTGCGATCAGGTGCCCTGCCAGGTTGCCGCTGTCCACGGTGGACACGTACATCGGATCCAACGGCCGAAGATCCCGGGTGTTGTACCAGTTGAAGAAGTGGCCGCGGACCCGGCGCATGTTCGTCATCGTCTCCAACGTGGCCTCGAGCCGGTCCGCCGCGTCGAGAATCCCGATCCAGCCGAAGTCGTGGGCGACCGTGATGCTCAGCAGGTAGAGACCCAGATTCGTCGGCGACGTGCGGTGGGCTACGGCCGGCTCGGGGTCTTCCTGGAAGTTGTCCGGCGGAAGGGCGTTACCCTCGTCGTCCACGAACGTCTCGAAGAAGCGCCAGGTCCGGCGCGCGACGAGCCGCAGAGCGCGCGTCTCATCGGGCAAGAGGATCTGTTCCTGCGGGTCCTTCAACGGGAGGCTCATCCACCAGGCGAAGACGGGCGACAGGGCCCAGAGGAGCACCAGCGGCGCGGCAACCGGCCAGGCCTCCGGCTTGAGCAGGACGAAGAGCGCGCCGGCCGCGACGGCGAGAACCACGCCCCAACGAAGGTGCCGGTAGAAGCTCCGCAGCCTCAGATCGACTCCGTATCCTGCCTGCGCGGCCGCGACCCATTCCAGCAGGTCCCGTTTCGACACGTAGAGCCGCCACAGCGAGCGAACCACCGCGTCCACCATCAGCCAGGCTTGATGTGTCAGCACGGTGATGGCCAAGAGCGTCTGCGTCACGGCCACATAGATGTCGTGGGAGACGGCGCGGAAGTGGTTGCGCTTCGAGATACCCCATCGCGTGGGTACGAGGCCGTCGAGAACCGGTATGAAGGCCGGCACCGCCACCGATCCCAGGAACAGGCCGGTCCAGAGTAGTGAGGGGACTGCCGGAAGGACCCAGGCGGCCACCGCCATCGAGAACAACGAGGGCGCGGCCAGGCTGCGGCGCAGATTGTCCACCATCTTCCAGCGGCCCTGGGCGGGGATGCGAGCCCTCTGGCGGCGGCCTGCGGCGTCACGTGCGTGGCCCAGGATCCAGGGTAGCAGCTGCCAGTCGCCTCGTACCCAGCGATGGTTGCGGCGCGCGGCCACCTCGTAGTTGCCCGGGAACTCCTCGAACAGATCGACATCGGTCACGAGCCCGGCGCGCGCGAAGGTGCCCTCGAAAAGGTCGTGGCTGAGCAGCGCGTTCTCCGGTACCTTCCCCTCCAACGCTGCCTCGAACGCATCGACGTCGTAGATCCCCTTGCCGGTGAACGACCCCTCTTCGAACAGATCCTGATACACATCCGAGACCGCGGCCGCGTAGGGGTCCACACCTCCGGGACCTGAGATGATCCGCTGGTAAGTCGTGCTGCCCGGGCCTGTGGGGAGCGACGGTGTTATGCGTGGCTGCAGGATCGCGTAGCCCCGCACGACGCGTCCCCGCCGGCGGTCGAAGCGCGGCCGGTTCAACGGGTGCGCCATCGCGCCGACCAGGCGGTAGGCGGTCCCTTTGGGAAGCCGGGTGTCGGCGTCCAGCGTGATCACGTGGCGGACGCCCCGGGGCACCGTGGGCGGCCGTCCGTCTACCGGGATGAACGAAGTGTCCTCGGCGCCGCGCAGCAGTCGGTTCAGCTCATGGAGCTTGCCTCGCTTCCTTTCCCAGCCGAGCCACTTGCCTTCTTTCTCGTTCCAGAGACGCCGGCGATGCAGCAGCAGAAACCGCTGCTCGCCTCCTGGCAGGGTCCCGTAGCGTTCGTTCAGTTGCGCGATGCCGTCGGCCAATGCCGCGACGAGGGCGTCGTCGATGGGCATCCGCTCGCTGAGCGCGTCCGACCAGTCGGTAAGCAGGGCGAAGTGGAGATGGCCTTCGGGGTTCGCCAGGAAGTGCACCTCGAGCCGCTCGAGCTGCTCTTCGATATCGGCCCGGTTCGTGACCAGGGTAGGCACAACGACCATCGTACGAAGCTCGGCAGGCACGCCCTGTGCAAGCTCGAGCTTGGGCAGCAACGTCGGTGGAACGAGAATCGGGACCAGGCGATTGACGAGGGAGACCGCGACATCCGAGGCGGGCACGAGCCCGAGGATTCCCAGTAGCACCAGGCTCCCGAAACCGGCCCCGGCGCTCCAGGTGAAGAACAGAGGGACGGAGAGCAGGAGCGCAGTGAGGAGGGCGATTCCTCCCAGGTAGCCGGCGGTCGCGAGGGCGCGAATCGCGCGGCGGACCCGGGCTCGCAAAGGAACTCGGAAACCCAGTGACCGCTCGAATGACTTCCTGCCCGAGGAGATTAGGTAATACCCCACGTCTTCTTCGGCACGCTCGGGGACACCAGTGAGCCCCGCCTCGCCCCCCGGAAGCTCGGTCCCGTCCTGTTTCAGTCCCCCATCTTCTTGAGCCGCCTGCTGGGCGAGTGCGATGGCTTCCCGTGCTACCTCGAGCTCCGCGTGCTGTGAACGGCGCGAGAGCTGCTCGATCTGGGTCCGGTACTCGTTCCGCGTCGCGAAATCCATCGCCGCGAACCCGGGAGCGGCGTACAGGACTTCGTCCACCAGACTGACGCTCTCGAAGAAATCGAGCCAGTCGATCGACGACATCCACCGCATGCTCGTGATGATGTTGCGGACGGTGACGTTCGCCGCGCCCTGGGCATGATGCTCCTGAGCGACCACTTCGTTGGCCGACGTGCCCTGGTCCCTCAGCTTCTCGTTGAGCCAGGCCAGCGCCGGCATGATCGATGTGTCCTGGTCGCGCAGCCGCTGGATAAGCTGCACCGCGAAGGCGCCGGCCAGCGGCTCGTCGTCCAGACGGCCCAGAACATCATCGACGTCCTCCGCCGGCCGACCACTGAGGCCCAGCAGGCGGTCCGCCAGCTCATCGGCCGCGGCCCGCGCCTGGCGGCCGCGGATGATCTGATCGGCAAGCCGTCGCATGTTCTCCACGAGGGCCACGCGGAGGTGGATGGCTACGGCCCAGACCTCGCCGATGGTGAGTGGCTGGACGCGCTGGTAGGCGCGGACGAACGGCTGAAGCGTCTTCAGGTCGAAGCGGCTGTCGGTGTGGGCCACGTAGGCCCAAGCCAGCCCATAGACGCGCGGGTATCCCGCCAGGTGGCCCTCGGAGATCTTCGGCAGCAGGCGATAGTAGCCGCCCGGCAGGTGGTCGCGGACCTCCCGCAGCTGCTCGTCCACGACGAAGAAGTTGTCGAGCAACCACTCCTCGGCGGGCGTGATCTCCCTCTTCTCCCGCACCGCCTCGACGATATCCCGGTAGGCGGCGACGAGCGCGCGGCCGTTCCCGCGCACCCTGGGGAGCAGGTTCCTCCCTCTGGCAGGCTTCTCGCCGACGCGCTGAGCCGCGGCCAGGCTCTCGGCATGTTGCTCCAGGCGCTCGATGCCGAACAGCTCGGCGCGGATCGGCTCATCCACCTGAGGCGGAGCGATGACGGCGTCAGTAGCGCTCAACTCGAGGAACGTGCGTTGTCGTTGACGGGCAGCTCAACTGATCAGCTTTTCGGGTTGCCCGGTGGTACCGGGGTAGTAGCGGGGACGATTCACGGTCTGAATGATGATCATTCAGGTACCGAAATCAACACCAGCGGGCCACGCCCGGCGGCTGCCAGGCACTCAAGTCTCACTCATCTGGCAAAACCGGCTCTGTCATCCGTTCTACTAAGATGAGGAACAGCCTTAGCCCGGAGCAGCACCAGGAAGAAGCATAGGATAGCGCCGGGTTAGCCTCACGTAGTTGCCGCGGATCGTCGTCTGCCCTACATTCTTCCCGAGTTTCTCCCCATATCTCAGGCCAGGTGGCTGACGCTAGGCCGGTAGGCGTATATGACCGGTACCACGCCTCCTGAACTCACCCGCCTCCTCGACGCGGACGACCCGAAGTCGCGCGACGGGTCGTGGCAGGCGTTTCTAGGCGCCCACAGCCGCATACTGCTCCACACCGCAAGGAAATTCGGTGGCGACTACGACAGCGCCATGGATCGTTATGCGTACGTGTTGGAGGAGCTGCAGCGCGACGATTACAAGCGTTTGCGCTCGTACGTTGCCGATCGGCGCAGCAAGTTCTCCACCTGGCTGGTGGTCGTCGCACGACGCTTGTGCCTGGACTACGAGCGGCACCGCTATGGTCGCCCCCGGGGAACAACTTCCGCTGCCGCCGACGCCGAGCGAGTGGCGCGCAGAAGGCTGGTCGATCTTGTCGCGGAGCGTGTAGATCCGTCGGCGCTCGCTAGCTCGTCGTCGGCGAACCCCGAAACAGAGCTGAGGGCCGTCGAGCTCGACGAGGCCCTCGGCTTCGCCCTGAGCCAGCTGGAGAGCCGTGACCGACTCTTACTGGCCCTGCGGTATGAAGGGAGACTGCCGGCTCGGGAAATCGCCCTGCTGATGGAGTTCCCGTCGGCGTTCCACGTCTATCGGCGGCTCAAGGCTGTTCAGCGGGCGTTACGCGATGCCCTTAGGGCGAGGGGAGTAGACGATGCCGAACCGTAGGTGTGGGACGGATCGTGCGGCAGGCCGCTGGCGGCGCGGCGAAAGAAGCGGCCGTCTGTCCGTTTGATATTGATGGGAGGACGAAACGCGGGCCGAGGACGCAGAGATGAACGATCACGGACCCTTCGAGTCGCACCTCAGCAGCGAGGACATCGCCGCCTACATCGACGGCGCGGTGAGCGACGCGGGCAGAGAGCAACTAGAGAGTCATCTCGCGGAGTGTGAGGAATGTCGTCGCGAGCTCGTCGAGGTGAAGGCGACATTGCGTCGTGTTCGGCGCACTCCCGACTGGCGGATCATCACCCCGGCTGCGGTGGCCGCCGCGGCGGTCATCGCGCTACTTACCCTGCCCCCGTTGCTGTCCGATTCCGACTCGGCGCGGGACACACGCATGCGCGGTCCGGACGAGGCGGTGCGCCGCGAGAGCGTGCCGCTGATCGCCGTGGTGAGCCCGCAGGATGAGAGCACCATAGAGATTACCGAGGCGCCCGAGTTCCACTGGCGAGCGCCTGCAGCGGATGCCTCGTACCAGCTGACGCTCAGCGACGATGTGGGCGGGATTGTCTGGACACTCAGCACGACCGACACGCTGGTGACGCTGCCGGATTCCGTGATGCTGGAGCCCGGCTCGATCTACTACTGGTATGTGGACGCGCTATTAGCCGATGGGCGGTCCGCGACCACGGAGGTCCTGCAATTCATGACAGCACAGTAAAGCGTGGTCGCACCGTCCTGACCCTTTCCCTGGGCGTTGTACTCGCGCTCTGCTCGTGCGAACAGGCTCGCCAGGCCGACCAAGGCGAGGCCGGCGACAGGCGGACCCGTGCGTCTTCGCCAGAGCCGGATCGCGATGATCTCGCAGCGGCGACGCTGGCTTCCCTGCGCGCCGATGCCGAGAGCCTTTATTGGAGCGGAGAATTCGACAGCTCCCGTGTCGTTCTCTCGCGGGCGCTCGAACAGGCCCGCTCACTCTGCGATACGAGCGCGGAAGCAGCGCTGCTCACCCGGCTCGGGCTCGCCGCCTGGCGGTTGGGTGATTATCAGGCGGCGCGACAGTCCGGAGAGGATGCTCTGGCTCTCAAGCTTCGGGCCGGCCTCCAAGATCAGCTGTTCAGGTCCTACAACGCGCTTGGCCTGCTCGCCTGGAACGAGTCGCGGCTTTCCGAGGCCGCTCGGATGTACACCCGAGCCTCGGAGGCAGCGCGAAACGTCGGCGACGCTAGGGGCGTAGCCGTAGCAGCGCTCAACCTCGGGCTG
>JBDHKT010000064.1:0-7439 GCA_039586255.1 Gemmatimonadota bacterium
CACGCTGCAGGTCGCCGGGTGCGACCAGGAGGTCGATGTCGCCGGTCTCCCGGGCACCGCGAGCCGGGTAGTAGCGGCCGAGGGCGAGGCCCTTGAACAGGACGGGCCGTACACCGGCCTCCTCGAAGGCTGAGTTTAGCTCTCGAAGGACTTGCTCCTGGGCATCGGTCCTCCGTTCGTTCTCGAACCGGGCGGCCGCCAGTATCACCCAGCTCTCCTTCGGGACGGGCACAGCTTCCGTGGCGCAGGCCTCGCCGAGCGCCGGCGCCAACCGCTCGACCAATGCGGCGCCCGTCGCCCGGGTCCAGCACTCGGCGGCCCAGTCGGACCGTATCTCTCCCCGACCGAAGTAACGCCGGCCCAGAACCTCCAGCGCCGGCTCGAGCCACCCCAGCCCACGACGCGTGCGCTCCGCCACGGCTAGCGCCCGGCGCACCACGCCAGCAGATCGCTCAACGACCGCTCGATGGGAATCTCGGGCGCCCAACCGGTAGCCTCGGCGAGCCGTGCGTAACTTCCGACGACTACACGTGCGTCGATCGGGCGCGCCCTCCCCGCTTCCGTCTCCACCGTTACCTCCACTCCGGCGGCCCGGGCGAGCATCTCGAGCAACTCGCCGACCGCGTAGGCATGACCGCTGCAGACGTTGTAGACGCGGCCGGGCTCTCCGGACTCTGTGAGAGCGATGTAGGCTTGGACGACATCCCTGACATCGGTGAAATCGCGGCGAACAGTCGCATCGCCCACCTTCACAGTGCCCGCGCCACCGGCTTCGCGGATACCGTTGACCTGTGCGGCGAGCTGCGGGGCGACGAAGGTGGAGCGTTGGCCAGGGCCGGTGTGGTTGAAGCTCCGCGTGACCACGACCGAGAGCCCGTGAGAACGATGGAACTGTGTGCCAAACATCTCCTGCGCCACCTTGGAGACTCCGTAGGGATTGAGCGGCTCCAAAGGGTGCTCTTCGCTGAGCGGTTGAAAGCGGGCCGCCGCGGCGCCGTACACATGCCCGGAACCCGAGATCAGGATCACTGGATCGTACCCCGGCCCGCGACGCATCGTCGCCAGCTCGTCCAGCAAGTAGAGCGAGCCTATGGCGTTGACCTGCATGGGTGAAACCGGGTCGGCGAGCGAATCGGCGGGAGACGAAAGACCGGCGAGGTGGAAGATGCGGTCCGCCTCGCAGCTACGGGCGACGCCGCGTGCGGACCCCTCTTGTTCGAGCTCCAGCGTCACCCAGCGTACGAGGTCCGCCTCGGCCGCGGAAAGAGTCGTCAGCTTCGGCTCGCCACCTTGAACGGCACCGACGACTTCTTCGCCCCTGCCCAGCAACTCCGCCACCAGGTGCTGCCCGACGAATCCGTCCGCACCGGTGACGAGGTTCAGCGTCACGAGGACTCCTGCTCACTCGCCTGAGCGCTGAGGCGCTTGATATCGGCCTCGACCATCATTCGAACGAGCCCCTCGAAGTCGACGGCAGGCTTCCAATCCAAAACCTCACGTGCTCTCGAGGACTCGGCGACCAGGGTATCGACCTCGGCCGGCCGGAGAAATCGGTCATCCTGAACGACATACTTCTTCCAATCCAGGCCCAGGTGGCCGAAGGCAAGTTCTACCAGGTCACGCACGCTGTGCTGAACACCCGTGCCGACGACGAAGTCACCCGGCTCTTCCTGCTGCAGCATCCGCCACATCACCTCGACGTAGTCGCCTGCGAAACCCCAGTCCCGTTTCGCGTCGAGATTCCCGAGCCGCAACTCCTTCGCGAGGCCGAGTTTGATTCGCGCCGCGGCGTGGGTGACCTTGCGGGTGACGAACTCGAGACCGCGACGCGGCGACTCGTGGTTGAACAGGATGCCGCTGGTCGCGAACAGGCCGTAGCTCTCGCGGTAGTTCACCGTGATCCAGTGACCGTAGACTTTGGCCACCCCGTAGGGCGACCTCGGGTAGAACGGTGTTCTCTCGCTCTGCGGCGTCTCCGTGACCTTGCCGAACATCTCAGAGCTCGATGCCTGATAGAAACGCGCTTCCGGGCTCACGTGCCTGACGGCTTCCAGCACGCGCATGACCCCAAGACCCGTCGCTTCGCCGGTCAGCACCGGTTGGCTCCACGATGCCGGTACAAAGGATTGGGCGGCGAGATTATAGACCTCATCCGGCTTGGTTTCCTCGAACGCGGTCAGCAGGGAGTTCTGGTCGAGTAAGTCGCCCGAGAGGATGGTGATGCGGTCCTCGATGTGCTCGACCCGTTCCAGGCTCACTGTAGACGAGCGCCGGACTAGGCCGGACACTTCGTAGCCTTTGTCGAGCAGAAGCTCGGCCAGGTAGGAACCATCCTGGCCCGTGATGCCTGTGATCAGCGCGCGCTTCGCCATTTGCCCCTCAGTCGCCGGCCGTGACGGACGTGGTCGCTTCCGCAACCGTCCGGCCCAGTACGTTACGAGTATCCAGAACGGGCCGCCCCGACCGACGAATCAAGTCGTAGTCGACACCGGTGTGATCGGTGACTATCACGATGACATCGGACTCGGCGACCAGGCGCTCGTCGAGCGGCACCGATTCCATGTCTTGTCCCTCGTGACGAAGCGAGGGCACGAGCGGGTCGTGGTACCTCACCTGCGCTCCCTTTTCGGCGAGCAGCTGGATGACATCGAGGGCCGGCGACTCGCGGGTGTCAACGGTATCGCGCTTGTAGGCGGCGCCGACGACGAGAACCGCGGAGCCCTTCACCGGCTTGCCGTCCCGGTTCAACAGGTCCGCGGTTTTCTCGGTCACGTAGCGCGGCATCTCGGAGTTGATCTCGCTGGCCAACTCGATGAGCCGCGTCTTGTAGTCCAGCGTCCTCATCTTCCACGAGAGGTAGTGTGGGTCGACCGGTATGCAGTGGCCGCCCAACCCGGGGCCGGGCGTGAACTTCATGAACCCGAAGGGCTTGGTCGCGGCGGCGGCGATCACCTCCCAGACGTCGACTCCCAGCTTGTCGCACACAACCTGCATCTCGTTGGCCAGTGCGATGTTAACCGATCGGAAGGTGTTCTCGAGCAGCTTGGTCAGCTCGGCCGCCTCGGTACTCGGAACGACGACTACCTCCTCGATGATGGTCGAATACAGGGCTCGCGTGACCTCGGCACATGCCCTGGTGATGCCCCCGACCACTTTCGGAGTATTGCCGATCTTCCATACCGGATTGCCGGGATCCACGCGCTCGGGACTGAAGGCCAGGAAGAAGTCGGTTCCCACGTTCAGGCGTCCGCCGCCCGATAGGGCCGGGAGCAAGAGCTCGCGCGTCGTGCCGGGGTACGTGGTCGACTCGAGGACGACGAGCTGGCCCTCGTGGATGCTGCGCCCGATCGATTCGGTCACCGACATGATGAAGGAGACGTCGGGGTCGCCCGTCTTACCCAGCGGGGTCGGCACGCAGATGCAAATCGCATCGACCTCGCTCAGTTGCCCGTAATCCAGCGTCGCCGTCAGGCGGCCCGCCTTCACCGACCTAGCCACCTGCTCGTCCGGGACGTCGCCCACGTACGAGCGCCCGGCCATAAGGCGCTTCACCTTCTCCGCAGAGACTTCGAACCCGAGGACGGAGAAGCCGGCATCGGCGAACTCCACAGCCAGCGGAAGGCCCACGTAGCCCAGGCCGACCACGCCGACGCTGGCCTCCCGGGTCTCGATCTTCTTTATCAGCAACTCAGCCACATCACCCAATGTTATCCTCCGAGTTGTTTCGCCAGCTCGCCGGCGAAATAAGTGATGACCAGGTCAGCCCCGGCGCGCCGTATCGACTGGACCGCCTCGATCATCACGCGTTCCTCGTCGATCCAGCCGCGCTCAGCCGCCGCCTTGATCATGCTGTACTCGCCGGATACGTGGTAGGCGGCCAGCGGGTACCCGGTGTCCTGTTTCACCCTGTAGATGACATCCAGGTACGGGAGGGCGGGCTTCACCATTATAATGTCTGCGCCCTCCTCGATGTCCATGCGCGCCTCGCGCAGCCCTTCGTCCACATTCCCCGGGTCCATCTGGTAGCCTTTGCGGTCGCCGAACTGCGGAGCCGACTCTGCGGCCTCGCGGAACGGGCCGTAGAAAGCGGAGGCGTACTTCACGGCGTACGACATGATCGCCGTGTGGGTGAAACCTCTCGCGTCCAGCGCCTGGCGGATCGCGGCGACCCGACCGTCCATCATGTCGCTGGGCGCAACGATGTCGGCGCCGGCCTCGGCATGAGAGACGGCCATGCGGGCGAGGAGCTCGAGCGTCGAATCGTTGTGCACCTCGCCTTCCGGCGTCAGCAGCCCGCAATGCCCGTGGTCCGTGTACTCGCAGAGGCAGACGTCGGTGATGACGACGAGGTCCTTGGCCCGCTCCTTGATAGCGCGGACCGCACGCTGCACCTCGCCGTCGGCGGAATATGCGCCGCTCCCACGCGCGTCCTTCGACGCCGGGATGCCGAACAGGAGGACGGCGCCCACACCGACCGATGCGAGGCGAACGGCCTCTTCGGCCGTCGCATCGACCGAGGTCTGCTCGACGCCCGGCATCGAGCCCACCGGATGACGCCCTTCCTGGAAAGTGACGAAGAGCGGTGCGATGAGGTCTACTGGCTCGAGCGACGTCTCGCGGACCATCGCCCGCAGACGCTCCGTTCGCCGCAGTCGCCGCGGCCGGTAAGTGGGGAACATTGCCATCAATCGGCTTTCTCCAGTCTGGCGTAGTACTCGACTATCGCCTGCAGCAGCCCCTCCACCGTGTACTGCCGGGCCATCACGTCCACGGCCAGGCCGGCGGCCTCAGCCGCATCGGCCGTGATCGGCCCGATCACCGCGACACGCGCCGCGCCCAGGTCGGCGCCGGCGACCTCGACGAAATGGCGCACGATTGACGCAGCGGTGAACGTGATCATGTCGAAAGCGCCGCGCTCCAGGCCATCCCGGAGCGTGGCGATCCCGTCGGGATCGGGCAGCGACTCATAGGCGATAACCTCATCAACTTGCGCACCCGCAGCACGAAGCCGTTCCGGCAGAACCTGGCGGGCGCCGGCGGCGCGAGGCAACAGGACGCGGCGCCCTGCGACCGCCTGCAGGCTGGTCAAGGCATCGGCCACGGCCTCGGCCACGTACTCCTCGGGGACGATCTCGGGCCGAACGCCCCGCTGCTCGAGCGCCGCCGCGGTCGCCGGGCCGATGGCCGCCACATGCATTCCGTCGGGCAGCTTCGCGGCGCCTCCGCCGGTTTCCAACGCCTGCCAGAACCGCGCCACACCGTTCGCGCTCGTAAAGACGACCCAATCGTAAGAGGCCAGCTGCCGGACCGCCTGCCGGAACGGCGCCGGCTCACCAGGATCCGCGATCCGGATGGTCGGGCAATGCACGGGCTGGGCGCCCAACCGGCGCAGGCCGGCCAGCAACCCTTCAGCCTGTGCAGCCGGGCGCGTCACGGCAATGCGGCGGCCCTGCAACGGTTGGGCCTCTGAGTCCGGTCGACCTCTCGACAAGTCCGCTCCTGGCGTTCGCTCGCAGCGTGCCCCCCGGGGCCACGGACCGCCCCGGGGCATTGCACTCCCCGGCGTCGGCGCTCAAATATGTGTCCGCGGGCATGGCGCAGCAACCGACGAGTGCCGCAAACTCAGGCCTGACGGGCAGATAGCCGCCCGGCCATAGCCGGGTTCAGCCTGCTCGAAGACCGGTCGCCACCCCGCGAGGGGCCGCAGGGCCGACGGCGTTGCCGGTCCTTGCCAACCGACGCATATTGCTCTTCTTAGATCGAACCTAACTGCGCAGTGGGGTGGACACAGGTGCTCGCGACAAGCGAGAAAGGAGTACTACGCGATGGCTAGTTTTGTGACCGCGAACCTCGACCACGAGATCAAGGGCGGTTTCGTGGTGTTCAAGCTGGACACGAAGTTGCGCTTCGAGTCCAACGAGGTGAACCACAAATGGCTGTTCCAGATCGAGTTCATGGAGGCGGACCCGGTGAAGGACGACGTGTTGTCCCCCGTCCCCGACTCTGTGGGCTTTGGCGAGACCGACGCCCGCTTCATCCGGCACTACTTCGTCCCCTCAAAGGAAGAGGTCGAGCTGGCTTTCGAGGAGGAGTTCCCGTCCCACCTGGTCGATACCGAGATGGGCAAGGAGGAGGTCTACGCAAACCTCCAGGTCCTGCCGCTCGAGGCTCCTCCTGGGTTCGTCCCGGCGAAGACGCGCACGAACATCACACACGTGGACGTCTAGCGTGCCCGGGCCCTCGCGGTCGCGCCGTCCCACCCGCGGCCGGGCCCGGCGGCTCCAGCCCCACCGCAGCGCAGAGAGGAATAGGCGGCCATAACCCGGGCCGCACTACATAGCAGCGGCCGCTGCGCCCCGCCGAAAGCGCGGGTCAGCAGCGGCCGTTCGAGTTGGAGGAAACCTCCCGTAGCAGACAGGCAGCCGGCCGGAACGCCTCAGAAGTCGCGCTTCAAGGCGCCTTCTGGATCTTCCCGGCCTTGATGCACCGAGTGCACACGCGAACCCGCTTTATCGCTCCGTCCTCGATGACGCGTACACGCTGCAGGTTCGGCAACCAGCGGCGCCGCGTCCGGTTGTTCGCGTGGCTGACGTTGTTACCCACCGAAGGGATCTTTCCACACGAGTAGCAGACCCGTGCCATTACAATCTCCTCATACTTCTTGAAACCGACCTATCGGCCCGGCCCGGTCAGGAGCCGGACTAGCCGGTCGTCGTTGTGTCCTCTGTTGCTTCCGCGTAGTAGTCGAGCGAGTCGACCAGGAAGAACGTCACATGGCTCTCCAGTTGCCCGCGGTACTCGGGCTCGAAGAACCCGCGCTGCACGTAGACATCGAGCAGCGAATCGGTCAATGCGTAAACCGAACCCGCGATGACGAGATCGAAGCCGGGCTCGACCGTGATCTCTGCGTCGAGCACCGGCCGGTCGAGAATCAACGGATAGCCAGCCAAGCCGGGCAAATCCACCGTCAAGGTGGCCCGACCCAATCGCTCGGCGACGGTGACCGGCGCGAGCATGATGCGCTGACGCGAGAACAGCTCAGGGTTGCTCACGAAGGCCGCGTCGGTGACTGCGACCAACTCGACCACCGTGTCGGCGACGATATCACCCGCATCGACCCTGCCGGACGCCGCGTACAGCCAATACATGAACCCGGCAACTACGATGACAGCTGCCGCCAACCACGGCCCGGTGGCGGTTTTCAACTTCCCGAGCGCGTTCGCCATGTGATCATCCTCACACGAAGCGTGTCACTATTCCACTAGCTGCACGAGCGCGACCTGAGCCCCGTCGCCCTTGCGCCGATCCAGCTTCAGGATCCGCAAGTAGCCGCCGTTCCGGTCGGCGTAGCGTGGGCCCAGTGTATCGAACAGTTTCTGAAGGGCTTCCTTGTCGTGTATGGTACGCGCAGCTTGCCGGCGCGCATGCAGGTCGCCACG
>JBDHKT010000594.1:0-2283 GCA_039586255.1 Gemmatimonadota bacterium
CTTACCCTGAACGCGCTGTGGGCAGGAGATCAAACGGAGGGGAACGGTTGGACGGATGTAGGGAGGTCAGATCAAGTGAGCATTAGAGCAATCGAGCCATTGAAGTAGGAAGAATGTCAGGGGACGAGCCACTTCATACCTCGAATGCTCACGTGCTCTATTGCTCAGCTGATCTGATTTCCCTACCTCCCCGCTACAGCTCCTTCACGTAGATATTCCTAAAGTACACCGGGCTCTGATCATCATGATTCTGCAGCCCGATATAGCCCTTCGCGGCGAAGTCCTCGATCTTTCCACGCGGCTCGGCCTCCCAGTCGACGATCTTCACACCGTTGAGCTCGACCTCTATGCGCGAGCTGACGAAGCTGATCTTGAAGTGGTTCCATTCGCCGGGCGGGTTGGAGGCTGCGGCGCTTGGCGCCTCGGCGTCGTAGACGGCGCCGGTCTGGTGGATCCCTTCGCCGGCGTCGTGGACGCCCGGCACGCGCACGAAGACGCCCGAGTTCGTCGCCTGGTCGGAGCACCTGAAGTCGAGCTCGAGGACGAAGTCGCCGTACTCCTTGACGGCGTACCAGAAAAGCCCCATGCCGCCGTGCGACATTAGCACCCCCGTCTCGGGATCGAGCTCGAAGTACCCGGGCCCGAAATGCTCCCAGCCGTCCATCGTGTAGGTACCGTCTTGCTCCTTGAGGATCTGCTCGTAGCCCGGCCCCATGAAGGCCTCATACCCCACGTAAACCGCTAGCGCCGCCAACATGATGATCACAACTACCAGCACGCGCTTCATCTTGTCTCCTATTCATTTCAAAACGTTCAAAGTCCATTGTTCGACGTACAATGTTCAACGTTCACCTGGAACGAGCCGGATTCCACTCTCCCCTCGCCACCGCCGGCACAAATTCCCCCAGCCCCGGCGGCGGGAACGGGATCGTCTTCTCCTGCTCGGCGCTCATATACGCCGTCATCAGCAGCTCGGCCACATTGACCCCATCGCTGAAGTTCTCCGCCGGGCGTACCCCTGCCAGAAACGACCGAACCATATGACGGTTCTCGCCGGTGTAGCCGTACTCGCTCTCCTCGTCGCTCACCACCGGCATCAGCCCCGTCTCGGCGTTCTGCTTCTCCACCAGGTCCTCGCCGACATCGCCCTGCACCATCCGGGAGAAGAAGATCTTCGGGCCCGCATCCAGCGAGTTGACCGATAGCGAGTACTCGGGCCCCAGCAGCTCCATGGTCAATCGCAGGCCCGCTCCGACGAAGCACCACGAGGTAGTGACCTCGACGATACGCTCGTTCCCATCCTCACCCCGGTACTCCACCAGGGCCCGGGCGAAGTCCTCGGCAGGCCGCGTCAGGTAGTCGGTGGCACCGTCGCTGTTCTCCAGCAGGATCTTCGCGTACCCCGGCTGCTGCCATTTCAGGCAAGACGTGTGCGCCGAGATCTTGACCGGCGTTAGCGCGTCGCGCGGCGCGCCCGGCGGCGTGAGCAGGAAGCGGGCGACCTCTACCGAATGGCACATCATGTCGTTCAGCACGCCGCCGCCCTGCAGCGACCCCTCCCAGAACCAGGGCATGTGCGGGCCGCTGTGCTCTTCCGCGGCCCGGGCCAGGTAGGGTGGCCCGGTCAGCGCCGCGCCGCGCGCCCAGAGGATCTCTTTCCCTCTAACCACGGCCGGTGAGAAGAGCTGGTTCTCCAGATAGCCGTCCAGCAGTCCGACTTTCTGGACCAGGTCGAGCATCCTGCGGGCCTCAGCCACGTTCCTGCCCAGCGGCTTCTCGCAGGCCACACCCACCAGCTCGCCTTTACCCGACTCGACGGCGTCGACGATCTCTTCCATGATCTCGACGCGCGTGAAGTTGGGCGCGCAGATCCAGATGGCGTCGATTCCCGGGTCGGCGACCATCTCGGTCACCGAGTTGAACACCTTCGCATCGCCGACGCCGAGCTTCTTCGCCAGCGCCACCGCTTCCTCAGGCGTCCCGTCCGGGCGGCCGGTCACGCCGAGGATATCGGAGTCGCGCACGCCGACCCACGAGCGGATGTGGAACTTCCCGACGAACCCGCCACCGATCAGTCCGACTCCGAGTCTCTTCCCAGCCATTCTGAATCTCGCCTTTCCGTTCCTTCAGTGATGCCGTGCGACTACCCCTGTGCCGTCGCCTCGGACGGCGCCCCGCCGCCCTCCTCTCGGAAGAAGAGCAGGAAGGCCAGGGCACACAGGATCGTCAGCGCGCAGGGCACCAGGAACACGTTCGTCCAGTTGGTGCCCGCATCGGTTGTGA
>JBDHKT010000065.1:0-8699 GCA_039586255.1 Gemmatimonadota bacterium
GAGCGAGTTGTCTCCAAGCAGGAGATGCTCGAGTCGCTAGGGCGGCGCTTCGGGCCGATCCAGGAGCTGAGCGAGAACGGCACGGCACCGGCCGACCGCTATACCCTACCCGACGGCACCGTCTTCGGGATCATCGCCTCCACGACCGACCCGTTCTGCCGGACCTGCGACCGCAGTCGCCTGACGGCCGACGGCGTCTGGTTCCTCTGCCTCTACGCCGCCGACGGCCTCGACCTGCGCTCGCCATTGCGCGAAGGCGCATCGACCGATGCGATCAGACAGCTGATTGCGGAGAAGTGGGCGCGCCGCAGCGACCGCGGCGCTGAAGAACGCGCCGAGCTCAATTCGCTACGCGGCCCGCTGTATCAGATCGAAGACCTGCGGAAAGACCCGCACCGGGAGATGCACACGCGGGGTGGGTAGTTGTGCTGTTGGGAATCCTGTTGGGAATTCCCACTACGATGCGGACTCGGAAAGCCGCTCCATCGCCCGACGCGCCGCTTCCACACGCGGCTGCAGGTCCGGATCCGCGTCTTCCCACAGCTCGATGAAGCGACCGTAGTACAGCGTAGCCTTCTCAGCCCAACCGCTCGTAGATTACGGCGAGCGCGAACCAATCGCCGGCGTCCAGGCGACCCAGCCATGGCGTCGTTACGTAGCGCTCATAGATAGCGGCGACGGAGTCGGTCTCGCCGGCCTGATCATACGCCTGGCCCAGCATCGGCAGAACGCAAATCGGACACGGCCCAATATCGATCGCCCGCAGCTCGGCGATGGCATCATCCAGGCGACCCTCGGCCAGAGCCAGGATTCCCTTCGATGCGTCGCCGCCGTGATCCGGGTTCACTATGATGGTACCGTCCTCAACGGCCGCCTCGTACTCTGCCAGGTAGGCGCGCGCGCGAGCGGGTCGACCGGCGAGTGCGTAGAAGGTCGCGAGCAGATCGTACGGACGCTCCGCCGGCTCGATCGTTTCGAGCGGATAGCGCGCCAGCACGTCCTCGACCCCCCGCACGGCGGCCTCCGGTTGACCGCGGAACCAGAGGTCGTGGAACGCGACCCGCACGGCGCTTGCCACGTAGATCGCCACGTCACCCTCCGCCTCTGCCGCAGTCATCACCTCGAGGATGAGTCTCTCCGCCTCCCGGAGCTGCCCGCGCACTTCCGCCAGCTGAGCCAGATTGAAACTCGCGAACCGCTGGAGCAGCGGGCTGGTGCGCTGCGCTTCCCTCAGATCCAGCACGTGCTGTTCCGCCGTCTCGTAGTCGAACTGCGAGCTGGCGAGCGCCGTAGCCTGCATCGACACGCTGGGATGCTCGGGGAACAGCTCGGCCATGCGATCGAGCGTGTACTCGGCGTCGCCGTACCGGCCCAAGGCGACCTGCGTACCGATCGCGTTGCCGTAATAAAGTGCGCCGGCCGAATCGAGCTCGATGGCTCGCGTGAATAGCTGCTCGGCGCTTCGGAAGTCACGGACCTCGTCGTAGAGGATGGCCAGGTTGTTCATCGCCCACGGGTCATCTGGATGGGCTTCCAGCAGCGATTCGTAGGCGGCCATCGCCGCCTCATTGTCGCCGGCAACGCCCCAGTAGTAACTACCCTCGGTGAGGTAGCGCTCGCGCTCGGTGAGCCGGTCCCGGTGTTCGAAAGCTTGTGTCAACGCCTCCATTCCCCGCACTCGGTCTTGTCCGATATTCCTGAGAGTCACGCCGAGCTTCCGGTACGCCATGGCGAAAGCCGTGTCGAGTGCCACGGCCTCTTCCAGCAGCGCGACGCCCCGCTCGTTGTCACCTTGCTCGATGACGCGCACCGCCTGCGAGTATTTGCGCAGCGCCTCGAGCGATGTCGTCGTCACGCGGTCGAGCGGCTCGCTGGCGCGGATCGTCTTCAGCGACTCGCCGATTCGCTCCCTCAAGCTCTTGGAGAGTCGGTCGATGGCGCCGATGATCCCGGTCGAGTCGCTAGCCGTCTCGCGGAAGGGGACGAGCACGCTGCCGTCCTGGGCGGATACGAGTTGCGCCGATAGCTGGAAACCGCTGCCGACCGGCGTGACCTCGCCGGCAACGACCGCTTTGATCCCCTCGCGGACCGCGACCTCACGTGCGAGATCGAGGTCGAGCTCGCGCTCCGGGTCGGTCTGCATGCGCCGCAGCACCTGCCCGACATACGCCGGATCGACGACCGTGACGATGGTCGACTGGCTGAGATCGATGCGAAACGCCTCGGCCGCCGCCTGACCCAGGAGCGGGTCGTCGGTGTTGTTCTCGAAGTCGGCCACGATGAGGCGCTCGCGCTCGTCGAGCACACCGGCGGCAACCAGCGAGCCGACGGGCCCGATCCCCAGGGCGCGCGTCCCCATGTAGCCCGTCACGATCAGCCCCCAGGCCGCGAAGGCACCCACGAACCCGAGCGCGGCGTTCCGCCAGGTGAGCAACTGGTGCGGTGTGGGCCGCGCGGCGACCTCGGCGGGCCCGGCAGCGGCCGCCGCCTCGGGAGCCGCAGTCTCGGCCGGCGCACCCGGTTCGCCGACGACGAATGGGCGCCGCCGCCCCTGCACGATCGCCGTGGCGATTACGATCGGCAGGCCGATCAGCAGCAGGATCAGCGCGCCTCGGAAGAACCAGTCGGGTAGCCCCAACTGGTCGGTGAAGATGTCCATGATCTCCAGCAGCGCGTACGATCCGCCCAGGTACACGGCGAGTATCCGGGTCAGCCGCGCCCGCCGGAAGATATTCTTCATGGTCTGAGAGCCTGATTCACTCATCTTATTAGGGACTCCGCTCGGAATGTGGCCGCCGAGCTAACGATACTAGCACGCCCCGGTATTATTGCCAACAACCGCCCAGGGCCCGCAGCTGTTCCAACTCTATTTCTATACCGTACGAAGCGCCCCGGCCCAACGTTTCCAATCCGCTGCAAAGACATCCGGTGCACGGTCGCCGACGGTGCCGTCTCGCTCCATGTCGCGCGCCTAGGTTGCGGGAAGCGGCGGCTGCGCCGCCGCCGCGCTCCGAATTGCGCTCGACGACACCCTCGGCTCCTAGGCACCCGATGACAGAAGGCGGGCAGCGAACAGGAACGAGGCGGGAGAACCACCTTGCGGAGGTATCAGATCGCGTGGGAGCCGCGCGGGCGGTCCGAGCGAAGGTGGTGTATCCGAAGCGAGACCGCCCGCCGGCGACCCCCGCGCGACATGAAGCGAGGGCCCATCGCCGCGCCCGACCCGCCACCGCGACATGAGGCGAGGGCTTCCCCGCCAATCCCTACCCGTTTGTCAGCGCACGAAAAGTCGGGTAGTGTAATGCTCACGGACCATGCTGAAACCTACCCGGGAGGTACCCATGCAAGTCCCGCTCACACTCGCCTTGATGATTGCCGTGCAGGCCGGTGGTCAGGCGCCGCCGGATACCGTGTACTTCGAGCCCCAGGTCGGGCACCGGACCTTCGCGGTGAGGGAGCCCGTGCTTCGCATCGAGCCCGGCACCGTGCTCGTCTCGCGGACTATGTTCGGTGGCTACTACACCGAGGAGGGCGGTGCCTTCCCCGGCGAGGTCGGCCCGTTCTACATCGAGGGTGCGACGGCGAACGACGTGCTGGTCGTGAGGATCCTCGAGGTCCAGCTCAACCACGACATCGCCGCGTCCCGGCTCTACTCAGACTTCGGAGGTCTCGCAACGGACTCACGCGTTCGCATGCTCAACGACCCCATCCCCGAGCAACGGTACGTTTGGCGGCTCGACCGCGAAAATATGACGGCGACCACCGAGCTACCGGACAGTCGGGTGCGCCATGTGACCATCGACCTGCAACCGATGCTGGGTCGCGTGGCGGTAGCGCCAGCGGGTGAGGAGGCGTTCTCCGGGCTGTGGCCCGGTGACTTCGGCGGCAACATGGACGCGCCCGAGATCCGCCAGGGAGCCACCGTTTATCTGCCGATCTTTCACGAAGGCGCCTACTTCTACTTCGGGGACGCTCACGCGCGGCAGGGCCACGGCGAAGTTTCGGGAACGGGACTCGAGACCTCGGTCGATGTCGTGCTCCAGATCGATCTGATCAAGGACAGCCGAATCGCCTGGCCACGCATCGAAGACGATGAGTATATCATGGTCGCCGGGAGCGCCCGCCCGCTGATCGATGCCTTTCGGCTGGCGCACGTCGAACTGATCGAGTGGCTCGAACAAGACTACGGGTTCGACCGCTGGGATGCCTACCAGTTGGTGAGCCAGGTGTGCGAGAGCACCGTCGCCAACATCGTCGACCCGGTCTACACGGTGGTGGCAAAGTTCCCGAAGCGCTTCCTGCCACACTAGTCGGAAGCCGGAGAACCGCTCGCTGCGTGCCCGCGGGTCGGAGGTCGGCTTGGGGGTCCCACAGTCAGGGAGCCGCGCGGGCGGTCCGAGCGTAGGTGGTGTATCCGAAGCGAGACCGCCCGCCGGCGACCGATCTCCCAGGTGCGCACACGGACGGAGCAGGCCTATATTGTGCCGATGGTGAACCGGGCGAGCATGCCAGAAGGGTGGATGGGGGGAAGAGATGGCGCGTTCTGACAACCCACTCGATCGCGTACACGAAGCGGTGCGGAGCGCGAAGTTCCGTGACGCGATCAGCGCCGCTTCCGCCGTCCCCACGACCGAACTGGGTCGCGAGCAGATCAGCCAACTGATGGACGCCATGCTCACCGCGGCCGCCGGCCTCTCCGACGGCTCGATAGACGAGCTCGCCGCCTACGACCTCGTCGTCCGACTGGGCGATCGGATACCACGCGATGACGTCTACCGGCCCGCCGTTGAGCTGAGAGTGAACAGCGCACTGTTCAACAAGGGCGTAGTTCTGGCTCAGATGGGCCGAGCTGATGAAGCGATCGCCGTGTACGACACCCTGGTGGGCCGGACCGGCGGTTCCCGGCAGCTGGGTCTGCGGGAGAACGCCGTCCGGGCACTCTTCAACAAAGGGGCGAGCCTGGCAGGACTGCACCGGCACGAGGAAGCGGTCGGCGTCTACGACGAGCTGGTCGGTACTTTCTCCGGTGAGCCTGGTGCGGTCATGAGCGAGGCCGTGGGCAAGGCGATGGTGAACAAAGGCATCGCCCTGGCCGAGCTCAACCGGCTGACCGAGGCCGTCGGCGTACTCGACGAAGTCGTCAAGCGCTGGAGCGAGTCTACGGATCCGATTCTGCGCGAGCGGGCGGCCAGGGCACTGCTCAACAAGGCGGCGGCGATGATCCAAATGGGACAGGAGGATGTCGCGCTGAAGCTCTACGAGAGCATCGAGAAGATGTACGGCCGCGACAAAGCGCCCAATGTCCGCGAGCAGGTCGCCGTCGCCAGAGTCAGGAAGGAAGTCCTCGAGGAGTCCCTCAGCTAATTCATCTCGCTGCTGTGGTCGTGGATTATCCGCCAGCCTTCAGTCGTCCTCTCCAGCACTAAAGTGAAGATCCCCTGCGAGGTGATCGAATCACCCTGGAAGAGCACGTAGCGCGCCGTGGCCAGCCCGATCCACGGGGCGAGCGGGCGAGTCTGCAGACCCTCGAAGCGTAGCGAGTCACGGGCCGCCTCCGGCCCGAAGCGCGGAGCGTAACGGCTGCGGATCGTCTCCCATCCGTAGATCGGGCCCACCGCGCCCATGAAACTCGTCTCCTCGCCGCGCTTGTACCAGTAAAGGAAGCCGTCCAGGTCGCCGCCGTTCCACGAGTATTCCGACTCGGTCAGCAGGCTATCGACCGCGGCCTGGAACGTCGCCGGATCGGTCGTCTCGCTCCGGTCGCCGGACGGCGCACACGCAAGGGCAAACCCGGCCAAAGCGATCGTGGCTACATGCTTGAACATAGATCACCAATCTCCTCACTCTTCCAGGTACACCGCGAACCAGCCGGCGCTCAGGTCGACTGCCCGATCGAGCTGCTCGGTGGTCCCCGCGAACGGGTGAACGGCGCCGAAGGTGTGGCTTCCATGCTTGATGCGCTCGAAGCGCGTGCTCTCCGCAGGTGCCGCCGCCGCCAGTCGCTCGCCGTCGGCTATGCTCACCGATTCGTCGTCCTCGCCGTGGACAATCAGGTAGGGCACCTCGAGCCGCGCGGCCGCCCGCCCCAGGTCGAAGCGCTCGGCGTTGCGCTCGGCGTCCTCCAGCAGCGCCACGCCCACCGGCATCATCTGGCCGGTACGCGCGTTGAGGAGCTCGATCCGACCCACCCTGCGCCACTCTTCCTTCTGTTCTTCCGAATAGCGATCGATGTTGGCGATGGCGTTCCAGGTGACCAGCGCCGCCACACGCGGGTCTTCCGCGGCGGTGACGATCGTGCTGATGCCGCCACGACTATGGCCCAGGAGTCCGAACCGCTCGCGCGACAATAGCCCCGGCAGCTCGCCCGCTTCCGCCGCATCGAGCACCAGCTTCAAGTCATCCAGTTCCTTGCTGAAAGTGTTGCGCTCGAACTTGTCCAGCTCGGTGAAGTTCTCCAGGTCGGGGCCGACGCCACAACCGGAAAAATTCAGCTGCACCACCGGGTAGCCCGCCCCCTCCACCAGCTGCTCAGCTGTGTACGGGAAGAAGCCCCAGTTCTTGAACCCCTTGAAGCCGTGGCAGATGACGATGGCGGCTTTCCCTTTGGCGTGTCCCCCGCTCCATACGTCGCCGCGGATCGGGTCTCCGTCCTTATTATAGAGCTCGAACTCCGTCCGTCTGATCGTCATGTCTCCGCTTCCGGGTGCCACTCCACATCGGCCACACCCTGCCGCGCGTTCGCCGCCCGGGCCAGGGTGAACAGGAAATCGGAAAATCGATTCAGATACTTGAGGATTACCGGCTCGACTTCCTCCTGCTTCGCCAGCGCCACGACCTGACGCTCCGATCGTCGGCATACGCTCCGCGCCAGGTGGAGCGTCGCCGCCAGCTCGCTGCCGCCCGGCAGCACGAACGCTTTCAAGGGCGTCAGTTCCTCGTCCAGCCTGTCGATCCAATCCTCCAACGCCTCGATCCGTGCCTCGGCCAACTCGGAAATGTGTTCCGGCTTGGCCGCACCCGTCTTCGGCGTAGCCAGGATCGCGCCCAGCGTAAACAGGTCGGACTGGATGGCGATGAGCGAATCGCGCCATTCTTTCATCTCTTTCGACAGCCGCGCCACGGCGAGACCCAGCGCGCTGTTCAGTTCATCGACGGTGCCGTACGCCTCGACCCGCAACTCGTCCTTGCTCACTCGCCGGCCACCGAACAACGAGGTCTCCCCCCCATCGCCCTTCCTGGTGTATATCTTCACTTATCACTCCTACTCCTACTCACTCAATTCCCGAATTCCCGAATGCCACGGATTCCACGGATACCTCGGATTCCCACTCCAACATCCCCGAATCCCCGAATCCCCGATTCCCACTCCAACATCAACCCTTCAGCGTCCCCTTCTTCCGCACCCTCACCTTCACCTCCTTACGCCCGAAGGCGGTCGCCTCCTCGCAGGTCGGCAACCAGATATCGATAATGTAGCCTTTGACCGCGCCACCCGTATCCATGACCTGGTGCTTCTCGTAGACCTCACCGTCCGCGACTCGGATATCGATCTCGCTGCCCAGGGGAAGAACCCTGGGATCGCTGGCGACGATGCCCTCGCGCACGTAGACGCCCGACGCGGTGAACCCATAGTCACAGTACGCCGTCGCCTCGAACGAATGCCAGACCCTCGACGGCTCGATGGGCTGGTAGAAGACACACCCGGAAACAGCAAGCGCAACGATCGCCGGCACCAGCCTGCGCGCCGGCGCCGACCATCTCTTCTTTCCCCACCACACGTCACATCTCTCCCACGAAGAATCCCGGTTTCAGTATCGCGTCCGGATCGAACCTGATCTTTAGAGCCCTGAGCAACTGCTGCGCCGTGCCTCGGCGCCCGCTCGACCCTCACCACACCGCCGCCCTCCCCGGCCTCGCGCCGCATCTCCTCCACCCGCAGTGTCCACAGTCGCTCGCTCGACGCAGCCTCGTACAACAGATGCGGGACGAAGATCCAGACCCGACCCGCGAGCGGCGACGCCAGCAACGGCGGCGTCTCGCCGCCGCAGAACGGTGTCGCCTGCCGGATGACTCCTTCCACAGCCCGGAGCGGCATGCTGGCCCGGACGGTCAGCGCAGACCGCAAGCTGTCCTCCAACTCTACGACGGACCCCCAGACACTGTCGCGCGACTCGACCCGGATCGATCGCCTGGCCGCCGCCGTCTTCGCCGCCCGGGCGGCGTCGTTCACCGCTGCCTTATGCCCCAGCCAGCGAACGATCATCACCCACTCCCTGGTGTCGATGCCGAGCGCCGCCGCGGCGGCCGGCGATACGATCTCCGCCGCCGCCGGCACCAGCTTCTTGCCCGCAGCCAGATCGGCCGCAAAAGCCGTCAGCTCGCCGACGTCTTGCGATTTGTAGACGCGGGTCCGGTCCGCCTGTGGAAGCGCGTGCAGCCGCAGGTGCGCCTTCGCGATGATGCCCAGCGTGCCCCAGCTCCCGGTGTAGAGCTTCACCATGTCGTAGCCGGCCACGTTCTTCACTACCCGGCCGCCCGCCTTGACCACGCGGCCGTCGGGCCGGATCACGGTGAGCCCGAGGACGAGGTCGCGAGGCGTGCCGTAGCTCGCGGCCAGCGCGCCGGCCGAGCCGGTAGCGATCGTCGCGCCCACCGTCCCATCGCCCAATGGGTCCAGCGGCCACCACTGGCCCTCCTTC
>JBDHKT010000066.1:0-13159 GCA_039586255.1 Gemmatimonadota bacterium
TGATGAAGCTGGACCGCTATCGCCTGAAGTGAGACGTAGCCGGCGGCTCAGGCGGCCGCCGGTTGGAAGCGTGGTAATAGTGGGACAGGGCGCGACTGGACGGCGTCAGATCTTACGTTCCAGCCATTCCAGGACCTTAACGACTACCCGCAGGATAGGCCTAAGTAACCTCAGCATAATAGTCCCCCTTGCTTCCTACTCCTACGCAGGTACGGGGCGTGCGGTTTCGGCCCCTAGCGACGGCCGTCGCCGGGCGGCCAGGCCGGCAGATCGACATCCGACCCCAGGAGCTCGGCCAGCAGCTCGTAGTCGTGCTCGTCCACGCGCATGGGGACGATGGCGATCAGGTTCTTCCTATAGGCGTGGACGTCCGTGGCCGCGGGAGCCGATATCTCCTGGTTATGGAAGCTCAGGCTCCAGGTCTCGCGATCGGCGTTCGCCGGTGAGTCGTCGCTGCGCTCGAGCTCGATCCGCCACGGCCTGGGGGCGCGCCGGACGATCACGACGCCCTCGATCTCGTCGACCGCTACGCTCGGCGCGCTGACGGCCAGGTATTGGCCGGGCTCGAGGTCGCGCACGAGCCGGCTGCGGGCCAACTCGACGACCCAGCGTGCCAGGGCGTCGAGGGTCTCGGGTTGCTCCGAGCTGTAGCCCGATACCGCGATGGCCGGAACGCCGAAGAACGCCGCGATCTGCGCCGCGCCAACCGTGCCCGACAGGTTCCAGTCGTCGCTCAGGTTGGGACCGTCGTTCACACCGGAGACCACCAGGTCGGGCGGGTCATCGGCAAGCAAGCCGCGGAGTGCGAAGACAACCGCATCGGCGGGGTAGCCGTCGACGCCGTAGGCCGAGACGCCGTCATACAGCGAACGGATCTCGACCTCGAGGCCGCGCCTGGCGATGGCCGAGATGTAGTTGGTGCTGGCGCTGCGGTTCTCCAGCGGTGCGACGACGTGTGTCTCCGCGACCGGCGCGAAGGCACGCGCGAGGGCGAGCAGTCCCTCGGCCTCGATGCCGTCGTCGTTCGTCAACAGAACCTTGCGGGGCCAGTCTTCAGTCTGTGCGTTCAGGGGCGCTGCTCCCTCGAGCATCAGTGTTACGAACAGGATCAGGGCTGGTATGCGACTCATGGCATCAGCCTTTCTAGCTAGCGCGCTCGGCGCCGTCTTCCAGCCGGGCCTACCGATAGGTCGGCCGCCAAAAATGTAGGCCTGTCCCGCGAGAAGCAATCCCGCGACTTGCCGCCCGTACGGGATGGCGCTACAAACTGCCCTATGAGCGCCATCACGCCAAACGCGCTGGGCCTGATCGGGGACACGCCACTGCTCGCCTTGAACAGGATCCATCGCGGGTCGGGCACGATCCTGGCCAAGGCGGAGTTCCTGCAGCCCGGTGGAAGCGTCAAAGACCGACCGGCGCTGCGCATTATCGAGGATGCCCGCGAGTCGGGTCGACTGGCGCCGGGGCAGCCGGTGGTGGAGATGACCAGCGGCAACATGGGCGCCGGCCTGGCTGTGGTTTGCAGCGTCCTGGACCACCCTTTCATCGCCACGATGTCGGAGGGGAATAGCCCGGCCCGGGCTCGTATGCTCGAGGCGCTCGGCGCCGAGGTCGTCCTCGTCCCGCAGGTCGAAGGCACGCCGGGCTGTGTTAGCGGCGCCGACATACGCGTGGCGACCGAGCGGGCGATCGAGATCGCCCAAGAGAAGCAGGCCTTTTACGTCGATCAGTTCAATAACCCCTCCTGCGTGCACGCTCATGAGGTGGGGACGGGGCCCGAGATATGGGCGGCCGCAGGTGATGGGCTCGATGCCTTCGTCGCCGCCGTCGGCACCGGCGGCACCTTTGTCGGCGTCTGCCGCTTCCTGAAGAAGAAGAGTCCTGCGATCCACTGCGCCGCGGTGGAGCCGCAGGGGGCCGAGGTGCTGGCAGGTAGGAGAGTGGACAAGCCGTGTCATCTATTACAGGGCACGGGCTACGGTCTCGTTCCCCCGCAGTGGGATTCCGATCTCGTCGATTCGCTGCTCGCCGTGTCGGATGAAGAAGCGGCGCGCTTCCGCTGGGCGCTCGCCGATGCCGAAGGACTGCATGTCGGCTTCTCGAGCGCCGCCAACGTCTGTGCCGCGATAAAGCTTCTCGAGAGTGGGATCCGGGGACCGTCTCCTACGGTCGTGACGATTCTCTGTGATACGGGACTGAAGTACTGAGGGGAACATCTTCGACAGTCGACCCACAACGTTGAATGCTGAGCGTCTGACGTCGGGAGTCGATCGTTGAAGAGAAGCCGAAAATCGATAGTCGGCTGTCGGCTGTTGAATGTTGAAGAGGCCTCAGACGCGCCGAATCACCCAAACTCGATAAACTCTATCGGCGCGCCGTTATGCAGGATGAAGGCGACGCGCACGCCTTCGGACGGCGAGTTGGGCTCGATGAGTATGTCTTGGCCGGCGATCGCCGCCTCCAGGTCGTCGACCTCAAAGGCGACGTGGGGAATCGTCTTGACGATCTCGGGTAGCGGGCTGTCCGGCTCGAAGCGCAGCCACTCGACGCCGAACGGGCTCGTATCGAAACCCGAGACGTACATCTTGTACTCCTCGAGATACTCCTCGTCCGGCCTCTCTACATCGGTGGGGATGCCGATATGGTGATACTTCTTAGTCATCGTCGGTCCACCTTCTGCGTACTAGAAGGGACATCTTCGACATTCGACAGCCGACAGCCGACAACCGAGTTTCGGCTCCCTTCTCGGCGCTCGACGTCCGACGTTCTATCCAGGACGTTCCGCGCTGAATGCCGGACGTTGGCAGTCGATAATCGAGGAAAAGCCGAGAATCGATAGTCGGCTGTCGGCTGTTGAATGTCGAGTTTGGTATCCCGAACGGTCAAGGGCGGAATACATCTGTCCGCGCTCCAAGTTTGCGTGCCGACAGGCCGATGAGCCGGATAAAGAGCCGCTTCAACCCGCGGGTGAACGCGCTGCCCACGCCGCTTCGCTCTCCCACCACGTCGCCGCGCAGCCAGTGCTCGAGCTCGTCTAGGTCGCCGAGCGACAGGATCTCGATCTCGAGCCGCGCCTCATAGTAGTAGCTCCCGCTACCGGGGGCCGGCCCGGCGAAGGGTGACCGGTACCAGCTCTCCAGCGCCTGTGCGACCGACACGAGGTCCGAGTACCACTCGTCGCGAGCGATGTCCCAGGAGCGCGTGAGGTTGAACTCGCCGGACAAAGGCTCCTGGTAGAGGATCAGCGACCAGGAAGTCCGTTCGACCAGCGCGTCGGCGAGGAACTTGTCGTGCCAGAGCTCGAGCTGGAAGTGGAAGCGGAGCGGCAGGCCCGAGAGCAGCGGGCGAACGAGCACTGAATCGGCGAAGATGTCGACGGGCCGCACGAAGGCCTGCCAACCGTTCTCTGCGTTGCCGGGTGACAGGGACAGATGGGTCCCCTGGGCCGCCGCCGGAGCGGCGACGGCCGATATCGCGACGAGTGCGGCCGCGATCAGAACCTTGCGGTCAGGCGAACGAAGAAATTGACTTCTCCCGATCCGACCAGAGGATATGCGACGTACGCGCCGAAGCCACCGAGGTCGAGCCCGGCGCCCACATCCGTCACCCAGCTATCGCTGTCTCCGAGATAATCGATCCAGTCCTCGGCGTTCCAGGCCGCGCCCGCGTTGAAGAAGAGCACGATGGCGGGACTGAACTGCACGCTGAAGATGTCGCCGGAAATGTCAGGGATCTGCTTCTTGTCCCAGTGGTAGCGGAAGTTCAGGCCGGTGCGGTACTCGGCCTGGAATAGCGTGAAGCGCTGGCAGCCGTAGCCCGGCTCGCTGCCGATAAGTTCCGAGCTGCGTACGCCGCAATCGAACTCCATCATGTTGAATCCGGGCAACGAGCCCGTGCCGCCGATCATGTGCTCGCGCTGCGCCGGTGTTCGCTCGCTGCCGAGCCGGCCACCGCCGACCAGCCGGAAGGCGAGCACCGAGTTGCGGCTGACGCGGTTATACCGTCGCAGGTCGAGGAACAAGTGGGTGAAACTCGGCTTGACGCCGCTCAGCCGACCTCCGACGGCCTGCTCGAGGCGCAATTCGTTATACCAGCCCGACAGTGGCTGGTCGGGATCGTTGCGGGTGTCGATCCCCAGGGTGACGGCGATGCTTTGCAGGTCGCCCTCATCGATCATGGCGTTCGGTCGGAACTCGTCACCGGTATTCCAGAAGATCGTCCACGGGTCGGCGACGGGTCGGCTGCTGTGTTTTTCGTCGCGGAATTCGAGTGACCCGAAGAGGCTCGAGCCGCGCCAGCCGAGTCGGCCGTACCAACCCTTGCGCTCGTAGTAGTCGCGATAGTCGCGCTTGAAGAAGAAGACGGTGAGTGAGTTCTCCAGGTTGGAAAGCTTCCACCTCTCGATCGGGTTCACTACCGACCAGTAAGCCGCTTCGAGCCAGAAGCTGCGGTGGCCGCCGAGCCACTGTCTGAGTCGCAACTCCCACCCGAGGTCGCTCTCGTCGGGATCGAAGCCGCCCACGGTCCGCCAGATGAGGAAGGCCTCGAGGCGAAGAGGGTTCCTGCCGCCGGTGGTGATGCGAGGCCCGAAGGCGATGGGCAGCCCCTCGACCCGATTGTAGGCGCGTGCCGAGACGAAGATCTGGCTTTCGCCCATCTCCCAGCTGGGCAGCATGATGCGCCGGCCGGTCGGCCGGGTTTCGCCCGGCGGACCCGGACCCAGGTACTCGATGCCGTCCTCGGTTCGTCGATAACGGAAGACGGTGGGGTAGGTCGTGATCATACCATCGACCCGGCCCCGCTCGACGCCGATGATCAGGCCGCCCACTACGGTAAGGTCCCCTCTGATACGGGAGCCCTCGCGCAGGATTATGTCGCCGTTCAGAACCAGCACGTCGCCGTCGATGCGGCCGGTCAGCTCCACCGGGCCGCCGAGGACCGCGACGTCGCCGCCGATCGTGCGGTCGGCCGGCACCTCGGTCCTGCCGCTGAAGCGAATCGTGGACGGGCTGTTGTAGTAGTCGACCAGCTCCTGGGCCACCTGCGCCGGCAGCTCTTCGCCCGGCGGCAAGGGCGTGCGTACGCCGACCTGGATGGTGTCCTGCGCTGGGAGGGTCGCCGGCGCGGCGCAGAGCAGGACGACCGCACTGAGGGTTCTGCAATGGCTTCTCATGGATCCTCCGAACAGGCAAATTGCCACACCAGCCTGTCAGGAGCAAACCCGATGCCGTGGCGCGGGCTTGATTTGAGGCGGTCGAGGGGCGACCGGCGGTTGGCGATCGTGTCGTTTGGAGACGCTGGAGCGTGCCCGTTGGGCACGGTGCCGCTAGACGTCTGCGGGGTCGTCCTCGGCTCCCTCCCGGCGGATCTCGAGCCTCTTCATCCTGCGGTAGAGGTTCGGCCGGTCGGTGCTCAGCCGGCGCGCCGCCTCGGCGATGTTGCCGCCGGCGGTTGTGAGGGCGCTCAGGATGAGCTGTCGCTCGTAGCTCTCGAGCATATCGGAGAGTGATCCGCTCTGCTCGATCGGCTCCGGCCCTGCGAGGCGGGCGCGGGGGAGTACGGTGGCGATCTCGGGAGCCGCGATTAGGCGATCGGGATAAAGGATCATGAGCCGCTCGACGGCGTTCCCCAATTCGCGGACGTTGCCGGGCCAATCGTAGGCGACGAGTGCCTGGATCGCCGAATCGGTGAAGTTCGGTGGTCGCAGGCCGTGTCGCGTTCTGAACCGTTCAATGAGGTGTGCGACGAGGGCTGGGACGTCATCCTTGCGCTCGCGCAGCGGCGGGATGTCGATCGGCATCACGTGGAGCCTGAAGTAGAGGTCCTCGCGGAAGCTTCCATCCCTGACCCCCGCCTCCAGATCGTGGTTCGTGGCCGCTACGATGCGCACGTCCACCGGGATCAGTTCGTCCCCGCCGACCCGCTCGATCTCGCCCGCCTCGATGGCGCGCAGCACCTTGGCCTGCGCCTCGGGGCTCAAGTCGCCCACTTCATCGAGGAGCAGTGTACCGCCGTTCGCGAGCTCGAACTTGCCGCGCCGCTGGCTCGTCGCGCCGGTGAACGAACCCTTCTCGTGACCGAACATCTCGCTCTCGATCAAGTCACGGGGGATGGCAGCGCAGTTGATGCGCACGAACGGCCCGCGGCTGCGCGACGACAGGGCGTGGATGCCGACGGCCACCAGCTCCTTGCCCGTGCCGCTCTCCCCGGTGACGAGCACTCGAGAATCGGTCGACGCGATACGACGGATCAGCGCGCGGACTTCCTCCATCGCCGGGCCGGACCCGACGAGCTCCTGGCCCGGCTCGAGCTCGCGACGCAGCGCGAGGTTGAGGTCACGCTGGCGCCTCAGCTCCAGCGCCGACTTCAAGGTGATCAGCACGGCTTCCGGGGTCAGCGGCTTCTCGAGGAACTGGAAAGCGCCGAGTCGCGTCGCCTGAACGGCGTCGCCCAGCGTCGCCTGGCCGCTCATCATGACGACGGGTACATCCGGCCAGCTATCGGCGATCCGCTCGAGCACCTCGAGGCCGCTGGCGCCCGGCAGCGCCAGGTCGAGAAGCACCGCATCCGGCTCTTCCGCCGCCATCTTGGCCAGGCCTTCTTCGCCCGTCTCCGCCTCTGCCGTCGTGTATCCTTCGGCCTCCAGCAGGCTGGCGATGAGCCGGCGGATGTTGCCTTCGTCGTCGATGATGAGGATTCGAGTCATCGTTGCTCTACAAGGCTCCTGCGAAGTACATCTCGAACCAGACCTTCTCGAACTTGGGAGATACGAGCTCGGCCCGGAAGAATCCGTTCAGCAGGCTTACGCCCCCTCCGACGGACCATAATACGTCGTCACTCGATCCGCCGCCCGGCCAGTCGGATCCGTTACCCGCCCAGCCGAAGTCGGCGAAGACGACCGGCATCCAGATCGGTCGAATGTGGGCCAGCTCGATCCGGCCCGTCCAGTAGGACTCACCGCGGAGCGTGCCGTGGGTGAAACCGCGCAGCGTCTCGATCCCGCCGATGCGCCACAGTCGTTGCAGCGGCACTTCGCCGCCGGACCAGCCACCGCGGGCCACGAGGGCCAGCGAGGCCAGGTCCCCCAGGTCGACCTTGCCCTCCAGGCCGCCGCGCACCTGCACGTAGTCGAGTGAATCGGCGCCGCTGCCCGCCTCGAAACCGAGCGTCAGCTGCCCGCGGTCCGTGGGTCGCGTCCAGTCTCCCAGGTAGATGATCGCTTCGCCGTCACCGCGCCAGAACGTACCCTCGTCCGCCTCCGGGTTGAGCTGGAAGACGGAGTCCTGCCAGATACCGGGTATCGCGAAGTCGGTGTTGCGCTCCACCGTTGTGTGGTCCTCGAAGCCCACTCCGATACGGCCACGGAACCAGGACCAGCGGCGGTCGAGCGTCAGCGCCGCGCCGCTCGCCCGATAGTAGTCGGCCGCGGAGCGAGTTGCCGAAAGCGCGCTTCACGTCGCTCAGGGCCGATGCCGCGACGTGCAGCTCACTGTAGCCGGCAAGCTCGACCCGCGTTCGTGGCGCAGCGTAGCGAATATCGAGCCTCGCCTTCGGCTGCAGGTCGGCGAAGCCGAAGCTCCCGCGGCCGCCCAGCGACCAGAAAGCGCGGCGCGGGATGTCGTAACGTACCGCCAGCCCGAGCGCCAGCGACTCGACACGGTTGTAGCGGATGAGATCGGGCAACCGGTCGTACTGGATGACGAACGACTTGCGGCCGGCGATCTCGTTCGAGAGCGCTCGCGCGCGACGCTCGAGCTCCTCGGCCGAGGGAAGCGTGAGCTGGGCGGGGGTCTCCAGCGGCCGCTCCCACTCGCCGTAGGCCTCGAGCGAGTCGTCGGGCGGACGGATGATCTCCCAGCCGCCCTCCGCGGGTCCGGCCCGGATCTGGGTCGTCTCGCGGCGCGGGTACGCGTCGCGGCCGCGGGCCGAGTCGGGCACCTCGTCGGCGGCCTCGACTTCACGGCCGGCTCTGACATATAGGGTAGCGCCTTCGTCGAAGGTGGTGCTGAGATCTAGGCCGGCGCGCATCGAGTCGGGCGAGAGCCAAACGATCGACTCGCCGGTGTTGACGTCGTAGCGGTCGAACTCGTTACGGAAAATGATCGGTAGCGCGAAGTTGCCGATGAACGGTATGCGCACCATCAGCTCGACTTCCTGATGGTGTGGCAGCCAATAGCGCTGCTCCCAAAGGCCCTGCTGCATCGTTGCGGAGACCGAGAGTATGCGGTTGGCCCACTCGGCGTCCTCTTCGTCGTCGCCCCAGAGGCGCCGACCGACGAAGCGGATCTGCATCGCTCCCACATCGCCCGACGCGCGATCGACCCATACGGACCCGACGACGAGCGATTCGTCGCCGCGTGTGGGCGTAACCCTGATCTCCACGAGATCGAACTGTCGGTCGGCAATGTAGAGCGTTACGGTGTCACCCAGCTCATACTCGTAGTATCGCTCGGCGCCCCGGGCGAAGGGATGAACGGCGGCACGTTCCGGGATGTCGATGCCGCCGAGCAGTCGCAGGCTGTCGCCCGGCGCCGTTGCGACGAACCAGGGGCGGCTGAAGTCGAGACCCGCCTCTGCCTCGGGCCCGAACGATGTGACGTAGCGTTGCCCGAGCATCTTCACCTGCAGCCCGCCCTCGCGCTGCCAGGTCACGCTCGACGCCAGCTCGCTCGCCACCAACAGCTTGGGCGGCGCCAGCGGATCGCTCGAGAACGCGGCGCTGACCAGAGTGTTGAGCCTGGACCGGTAGTTGAGGAGGGTCGAGTCGGGCTCGTTGTGGCGGCGGCGCGCCAGCTCGACGATGTCCTGACCTCGCGCCCCCGGCGCGGTTGCGGGGATCAACAGAAGAAGCGCCAAGAGTATTCTTCGTGCACTAGGCATTGGCTTGCAGTGTTTTCGTTCTGAGCGTCACGGTCGAATCGAACCGAGTACGTTGGTCGCCCAATCGTCGGTGCTTACCAGCCTTCCGTCCCTCCTGACCAACTTGTAGCTCTGCAGGCGACCGTCCCAGTCGGGGTTGGTGCCATCGGCCAGCCATCGCTCGATCCATTCGTTCTCTCTGATCGCTCCCAACTCACGTACCAGGACCTCGTCGGTGATGGGAGCACTGCGGCGTATCTGCGTCAGCGCGCGCTCCAGTGATCCGCCGCGGTCTTGGAAGGCGAGGTCGAGCAAGAAGGCCGCCGCGGCGCCGCCATCGTAGATGAACCGGTATACCTCGGGTCTCCAGAAATCTCTCTCGGCGTCGACGATCGAGCGGCTGCCGTAGAGGGCACTCTCTTGATAGCGAGCGAGGCGCTCGGCGATCTCGTCGAGAAAATCCTGCGGCGCGATGAGCTGGCCCACGAGCAACGACTTCAGGGCCATGTAGTCGGTGAACCCTTCGGCGAACCAGCGAGGCGCCTCCTGCCGGAAGGAAAACCCGATGGGTATGTACCAGTGCATGAGCTCGTGAGCGGTCGTGCGCATCCAGTGGCGGAACTCGATCTCGGCGGGTCCGTTGCCGCCGACGTAGACGATCCCCGACTTGCCGAGCACCTGTCCGCCGGTGCTCAGGCCCGGAACCCCGGCGGGGACGCGGCCGGCACCCAGTAGGTGATCTCCGGCGCTCCAGCCGTCGCCGGCGATGCGGTGCAGGTTCCCGGCGATCCGGTTCACTGCCTCGAAGACGCGATCGTCGGAGACCGGCCAGCGGCCGTGGATCGCGGCCGTGAGAGAGCGCGGCCCAATGTTGAAGCGTTGCGTGCGCAGCCGGCCGACGACAAAGACGGACTGGATGATGTCGTCGATCTGGTATCCGGTACCGGTGCGTCCCTCTATCGTCGCTACACGCCAGTTCGATGGCATGCCGGTGAACCAGATCCGGGCGGCGACCGCCCCGCTACGCGGCCGACCGAGCCAGACACGGGGCAACAGGTCGCCCGCAATGAAATGGCCGCCCTCGCTGTCGAGCTGAGAGGCGCGATGATAGAACCCCGACTCCTGCGCCGGCGCGAGGACCATGGTGAATCGTATTGTGACTCGCTCCGGCCGTGACGCCTCGACCAGATGATGACCGGTCCCGAGATCGCCGGCTCCCATCGCTACGCTTAACTCGCCGCCGGGCCCACTAGCCTCGAGCCTGCGGAGCCGGGCTTCGAGGCCTGGGTAGCCTTCCCAATTGGCGCGGAACAGCAGGTGGATCGTCTCGGGTCGCGGCACGTCGAGCTCGATGGTGCCGTCGATTGTGTGCCTTGCCGGATCGAGGCGCAGCCTGAACTCGGGGATGACGGCTGCCGAGGCCGGCGCTGCAGACCGGTCGTCTGGGACGGGATCGGGTATGCTCGCGTCGCTGGGCGCGCCCGTCTGCCGAGGCTCGGGCTCGCCGCAGGCCAACGCCAATAGCGCGACTGGAAGTAAGAGGTACGATCTCCTCATTCGGTCCTCCGTGCCGGAAGCCGTACGAGGAAGCAGGCGCCCTCATCCACATCACGCAGCTCGACCTCACCGCCGTGGGCCCGAATTGTCTGACGGACGAGTGCCAGCCCGAGACCGGTTCCCCGGCTCTTCGTGGTGAAATCGGGATCCCAGACCTGCTCGCGGTGCTCGGCCGAGATACCCGGTCCGTTATCGGCTATCGCCACCTCGACGGCGTCGCCGGCCTGCGCGATGACCACCCTGATGCGGCCGTCCGTTCTGGCGCTTAGCGCTTCCACGGCGTTCCCAAGCAGGTTCCTGAAGATCCGGTTCAGGGCATCCAGTTGTCCCTCGACGTGCGGCACCGTCCCCTCCACGGTGAGCGTGCCCTTCACCGAGTCGGGTAGGTCGCGCCTGAGTAGTTCCTGTAACATCTCGGCCAGGTCGATCTCACTCTTCGGGCCCTCGGGCAGCCGGCCGAGCTGGGAGAAGCTCCGGGCAATCTCATCGAGTCGCTCGGCCTCCTGCGAGATCACATTCAGCGGCTCCTCCAGTGCATCCGGTTGCCCCTTCGTCGCGGCGTGACGTGCCTGTCTGAGCGCCAGCATCAACGGCGTCAGCGGGTTCTTCAACTCGTGCGCGACGCGACGCGCCATCTCGGTGAGCCCCCTCAGCCGTTCCGCCTCGAGCGCCTGACGCCGACCCTCCGCCAGCCGCTCCGCCATGTCCCGGAAAGCCCTGCGCAGACCGGCGAACTCCGGAGGCCCCTGCAGCTCCGCCGGGCTCGGCCCCGGCAGCGGCTCCTCGCGGGCGAGCCGGCCGGCCCAGTCCACGACTTCGTTCACCGGACGGCTGAGCAGGCGGGCGAGCTGGCGTGCCGCCAGTGCGGCGACGACGGCGAGTGACAGCCCGACGACGAGGGCGATCCAGGGCAGCGCGCCGGCGAGTCGGCCGGCGATCAGGTCCCAGCGCCGAGCGAGCTGGACCGAGCGAGAAAGCTCTTCTTCGTGCTGCTCGGCCGCGGCCTGGACCAACGAATCGGCGCCGGCCTCGTCCAGCGCATCGAGCAACTCGCTCCCGGTGTCGCCGACGCGACTCCAGGCCCCGGCGCCTCCGAGCTCGACCTGTGTTCTGATCCCCCAGGCCGCTAGGCCGAGGAGTGCCACGGACGGTACCGCGGACAGCAGGAACAGAACGAAGAAAAGCCGGGTCGCGAAGGAAGGCCGGCCGTTTCGCATCTCCTTACGCAGGCTCACGGTGTGCGGATTCAGGCGAATAACGCGTCGTGGGCACGGGTCACCGCCACACGGAAGTCGCCGGAAGTGTCGATCTGCACGAGCACGTCGACCTCATCTGCGTCGGGCGCCTCGTAGAATGCACGTTGATCTTCGAGCAACTCGATCCGGCCATCGGTGACTCGGCGCGTTGGCTTGGACAGCCGCGCTTCGAGTACGTGGCTTGGGGCAGTGCACTCGACGATGCCGAACAGCGCTTCGCGGGCCGCTGCTAACTCCTGCGCTTCGGCGCGGTGTCGCGCCTTCGACCACGACGCGTCGAGGATGATCGAGTTGCCGCGCGCCAATTCGCGCTTCGCCTCGAATAGAAGTGCCCGGTATGTGCGGTCGGTCCACTCCTGCGAATAGATGCCGGTGCCGAACGGGACCTTCTGCTCATCCTGGGGATCGATGCCGGCGAGCTGCTTGCGCACCACATCGCTGTGCAGAACGCGAATGCCGGCGCGACGGGCCAGCTCGTCCGACTGGCGCGTCTTCCCGCTTCCCATCAAGCCCGCCACCAGCACCAGGCGCGGCCTGAGACGCAGCGCGTCCTCCAGCGACTGCGTCAGAAAGCGACGCGCTTCCTCGGCCGCCGCCGCCTTCTCCTCGGGGCTCGGCCCTGCCTGGTCGATGACGAAGGAGCGGACCTTGCCGCGCACATAGGCGCGATACGACTCGTAGAAACGGAGGAGCGACGGGATGGGCTCGTCGTTCGAGCTCTCGTAGTAGGCCTCGAGGAACGCCGCGGCCAGATCCTCCCTGCCGCGGTAGCGCAGATCCATCGACAGGAACGCCGTGTCGGCGATCGTGTCGGAGTAGCGGAACCGCTCGTTGAACTCGATGCAGTCGAGGACGCGCGCGTCGCCGGTCTCCGGGTCGATGAAAATGTCGTCGGTTTGCAGATCGCCGTGGCAGTCCCGGATCCAACCATCCCTGACACGTTCGTCGAACAGGTCGGAATAGGCCCGCATGAAGCGCTCGATCTCGGTCTTGCAGGTTTCCCACGTGCTGGCGGTCAGGGTGCGGTCGACGAACGTCTGGGTCTGCTCGAAGTTCTCGTCCCAGTTGTGTTTGACGACTCCTAACGAGCCGAACTTCGCTATCTCGGGCGATGACTCGGCGCGGGCGTGGAAGTCAGCGACGAGACGTCCCAGGTCGTGCATCGTCTCCGGCTGCACGCGTCGCCCCTCGATCAGGCTGGAGAGTCGCTGTTCTTCCGGCAGCCGCCTCATCACTACGGCGACTTCCTCGATCAGAGCGGGTGCTGCGAAACTCAATCGGCCCTGCTCGCCGCGGTGCACGGCGGCGACGTCGAGATAGATGTCGGGTGAGATGCGGCGATTGAGCTCGAGCTCGGCCAGCGCCGCGTTGCGCCGCTTCTCGAGCGTCGAGAAGTCGACGAACCCCATGTCAACCGGCTTCTTGACCTTATAGACGAAGTCGCCGGCGAAGAAGAGATGCGAGACGTGCGTCTGGCGATGCTCGAC